>NZ_CAJHBH010000062.1:0-9940 GCF_904846585.1 Psychrobacter sp. H7-1 | reverse complement strand
GATGAGCAGGCGTAGTCGGGCTCTGGGATTGCGCTCAGTCTTTGAGTGTTTGCCAAAGTCATGGTCTTCTAGGTTATGTATTAGTATGGTCATCAGTAGACTATACTATATATTTTGGGTTTGGTATTAGTATTGGCGGCTTTTCAGATATTGCCATTATCGAGCTAAAAGACAAACAACTCGGCAGTAAGTATGCACCAAGACTGGCTGCGCCTAGAGTCGGCGGCGATATTACTGCTCAGTTCAATCAATTTGATGTGGTGTTGTCAGGCTATCACCGTTATAAACAAGATAAGGTGGCAGACTTTGAGCACACCACACCCAGCTATAATATGCTAGATGCCAAAGTGACTTATCACAGTACCGGCCCGCAAGATTACACCGCATTCTTACAAGTCTCTAACCTATTAAATGACTTGGCCTACAATCACAGCTCCTATCTTGTTGAGCATATGCCGCTGGCAGAACGCTCTTTTAATGCTGGCATCACTTACCGCTTCTAAGTTCACCCTTGGCACAAAAAAAGTGCCTCAGTTGAATGAACTGAGGCACTTTTTTACGGGTTACTTATTTGTAGACACTGTTATCATGGAGTGTCATCGCCGCCATTATGAGCCCGCGTTTGCTGCTTTTTTTGCTTGGCGATCTGCATCACTTAGGTTGCTCTTGGCTTGATGGTTAGAGCGATGAGACTGTTTTAGAGCCTGAATTTGGCTATATTTTGTTAATCCCATATCCATGACCCACAAGCCGGCCTATAATAGCAAGTTTTCTGCTGTTTTATACAGCTGTCTAATTTAGATGGCCATAGGATTTTTTGTGAGCAAACGTGACCTCATAACCTTTATTACCCTGGCCTTCATGTGGTCGTTGTCTTTTATCTTTTACCGCATTGGGGTGCCTGAATTTGGCTCAGTTGCCTTTGCCAGTATTCGCTTGGAGCTGGCGGGGATAACCATGCTTTTATTTGTGCTACTAAACCCAAAAAACCGTCAAGGCATTTTGGCTAACTGGAAGCTACTGACCATTATCGGCTTATGCTCTACTGCCATTCCATTCGTGCTGTTCGGCTATGCCGCAAAATCGGTTAATGCCGGTGTACTGGCGGTATTAAACGCCTCTGTCCCGATGATGAGTGGGGTAATGGCCAGCCTGTTCTTCAATGATAAACTGTCAAAAAAACAAATACTGGGACTTGTCATTGGGGTCATTGGCGTGTTTATTTTGATGAGTGAAAATTTCTTGGCGATGATGCACAGCAGTGGCGGCGATCATAGCAGCTTACAGTCCCAATTGTGGCCCATGGGCTTTGCGCTGTTTGCCTGTATTGGCTATGCCACCGGCGCCAACCTCACCCGTAACTATCTAGAGCACATCTCTCCCATCGCCATTACGGCCGGCACCTTGATTACGGCCAGTATTGTGATGCTACCGGTCGCTATTTATAATTTCCCCTATCATCACTCTATTAGCACCAAAGCTTGGGGTTCGGTGATTTGTATTGGTATTTTATCCACTGCGATTGCACTGATATTTATGAATCAGTTGATCAAAAGTATTGGTCCAGTACGCGCCACCAGCATCACCTTGGTCATCCCCATTTTTGCCATTATTTTTGGCTATATATTACTCGGTGAATCACTTGATATCTTTGCCATTGTGGGCTCGGTGGTAATTTTATTCGGCACTTATCTGTCATTAAACCTATCTGTTAAAAAACTGGCCGAACCTCAAGTCTAAACACCTAAAAAAAGCGCCTGATTGCTCGCTCAAGGCGCTTTTTTTATGGGTATACTGTCAGGGGGTTATAGCACAGCTTTTTGTCATGGCCATCTTTGGGCATGATATCAACTGCTGATCGATAAATATCCGCTCTCAACAAAGGATGGCTGATGGCCTGAGTGGCGGTGTGTTAAGCTACAGTTACCTCAGTACCTGTCTTTACCCCAGTTTAACTCAAGGATGATTTATGCCCATTTTCTCTCCTATTAAGCGCTTAATACCTGTTCTAACTGCATCAAATACTGCAGCTGACAGCGCTGTCCCTTTGGGATTAGCTTCAATGCGGACACAGTATTTACCGCAATTGCCAACACTACCCAACTTACCCAAACGCGCCGCCGCTTCGGCACGCAGACTGCTGCCGGTGCTACCCTTTAATAAAAAGCCTGATCTTGAGGTTTTAATTATAGGCGCAGGCGTATCCGGCATTGCAACAGCCAGTCATCTACAGCGCGACAAGCTACTTAGCCCACTGATTACACACAAAAAAGTCGCCATTGTGGAGAAGCGAGCCGCCATTGGGGGTACTTGGGATTTATTTAAGTACCCTGGCATTCGCTCAGACTCTGACATGACCACTTTTGGTTTTGCTCACCGCCCCTGGCTGGGCAAAAAGACCTTGGCGGATGCCGCTTCAATTAAGCGCTATATTGAAGACACTGCTACAGAAGAAAACTTACAGCCTTTGATACAGTTTAATACCGAAGTGAGTGCATTAAACTGGTCAAGCCGGCACCAATACTGGCAGGCTCAGCTCACCGACGTCACTACAGGGCAAACCCGCCATATCACTGCCCGCTTTGTCATTGGCGCCACGGGCTATTATGACTATGACGCAGGTTATCAGCCTGTTTTTAAGGGACAGCAAGCGTTTAACGGTAAAATCGTACACCCACAGCTGTGGGATGAGACCATTGATTATGACAATAAACGGGTGGTGGTCATTGGCAGTGGGGCCACTGCGGTGACGTTGGTACCCGCGCTACTAAGTCGAGACGCTTATTTGGCTTCTGCTTCACCTGCCAAGCCACAAGTTGCGGCGCAGGTCATTATGCTGCAGCGTTCACCCACTTATATCGCCAGCATCCCAAGTGAAGATCCAAGCTATGTTCTACTCACCGAGCGATTTAAATTACCGCCCAATGCTGCCTATGGCCTAGTTCGAGGGCGTAACATACTACTGCAGCAAAGCCTATATAGATTATCTCGAATGGCGCCCAAACTCTTAAAAACCATCCTCACCCAGCGTAATAAATATGCACTTAAAGGCAGCGGTGTGGCATTAAACCACTTCGTGCCTGATTATAATCCGTGGGATGAGCGTCTATGCGCTGTACCAGATGGTGATTTATTTAAAGCGATGCATACAGGTCATGCTGATGTGGTGACAGACCATATTGATCACTTTACTAAGGACGGTATACAGCTGGCTTCTGGTCGTCACTTGCCTGCAGATATTATTATCACCGCCACAGGCCTCAAGCTGCAAATGCTTGGCGGCGCTAAACTTACTATAGATGGCAAAGCTCTTGATGTCAGTGCGCGCATGAGTTACAAAGCGGTGCTGCTAGAGGGCGTTCCTAATATGGCTGTGTTGTTCGGCTACACCAATGCCTCTTGGACACTCAAAATTGACCTCGCTGCGGCCTATCTGACCCGATTGTTACGCCACATGCATCATTACGGCTATAAAAGCGTCATCCCCGATGCGGTAGCTACCGATGGTGAACAGGCCAGCCGACTGCCAGATACAGTCATGGGCTCACTGCGCGCCGGCTACATTCAGCGGGCCCAAAATACCCTACCCAAGCAAGGCGACCGGTATCCTTGGTATGTGACTAATAACTATCTAAGCGACCGTATGATGCTCAAGCAGCACCGCGTTCATGATAAATGGCTTCGCTTTGGCCGTTAAGCTGTTGCCATTACTTTACGCTTAGCGCCACGATCGGCAGGTAATAAAAAAATAGGACAGCTTTCGCTATCCTATTTTTTTTAATAAACCATTAATGGCGCTTATTTTTTCTTAGCTTTTTTGTCTTTCTTAGCTTTTTCTTTCTTTTTTTGGTCTTTTAGCTTATCTAACTCTTTGACCTTTTTCTCTACTTTTTTCTTAGCTTTTTTGATGTCTTTTTTCAGTTCTTGTTTTAGCGCTTTAATATCAGATTTAGACATGATGGCTTCCTTATATTTATTTTATAAATCTATCATTAAATATCTTATGTTTAACCTATCAGGTAATGTTTTACCTAAAGTTATTATTTACCGCAGCAACCAGAGCCTTAACATCCGCTAGGTTGAGAACGATAAATAATGACTTATATCGATAGTATCAAATTAGATTTTTAAAACAAGAGACTACTGTATTTAGAATGTAATATTAAATTGCACTACCTAATTACTGTAATCGCTTTAAATAAAAAAACCTCACACCATTCTTGTCTGCCTCCAACGCCAAACCATGAATGCTAATGACTGATTTACCACATCAAATCATCAGGGATAACATAAGCGGCATACGGATCATCTTCAGCAGGCTCATCTTGCGCCTTGTCATTAGACTCAACAATAAACCCTTCTAGCTTCTCATTAATACGATCGGCTAACGGACGTGGCAACAATGCATACCCCTCCTCTAAGCGGGCAATACTGACATGACCGGCAACAATCTGATCAAACAGCTTTTGGGTGATGTGCATCTTTTTGATTTTGCTGTCATCAACAAAGCGGTATTCGATATCACCTTGAGTGTCTGTAATCTGGTGCTGATGAATCATCTGTACGATATTAGCTCTTAAGGTTTTCTCTTCTAGTGCTTGCTGTCTTTGCTGATTTAGAGCTTGGTCTTTTTTGAGCTTTTCGGCCTGTGCTTGTGCCACTGATTGTTTGATTTCTGCATCGGGGGCATTGCCAGTACGCTTGGCATGTTCAGCTTGTTTGGTTAGCTTTTTGGCTTTTTTGGTATCCACCAACCCTGCTTTTAAGAGTTGGGCTTGTAAGGCATTTTTGGCCATGTTGATATCCTTTGTGCTTCAAATAGGTTCGCGCTTTCAAATAAAAAGGCATAAAAAAGACAGGGTACAAGTTTTATATCACCCTGTCATCATTTTCATCGCTTGACTTAGCGCCTAACTGGATCAGTGCTCAGCTTTGTGTTGTACATAACTCTCAAATACTTGGGCTAACTCATCTCGGCTATAGTTTACATTGAGCTCATTTTGCATAATATCAATAAAGTGCTCAAGCTTGGTAATGGTCACCTGCTCGGTATGATCTGCATAAATCTTAAAATAATCAGTGTTCCTGAGCGAATAAATTACATCCTCGCCATAGCAGGAGACAACCAAGTTATTACGCCATATGCCCTCAGGATTCATATAACAATAAAAATTACCCACTTCAAAGTCTGCATCGATATTCTCAATCAAATCAAAGGCAGTGGCATTGTAAGGCTCATTTTTTTCCATTAATTGCATGGTATACACGTTTTTGTCTGCATCTACAGGCAACACGTTGTATTCAATACCTAAATGACTCAGCGTCGGCTCGGTGTCACCTATTTTGATAACCACCGTCGGGCTTCGAAATCCAACACCCACATCCACCAAATACTGCTCACCTTGATAGTACAAGACAGTCACACGATGCGTCATAGGAATGGTAGGTGGGGATTGGTTGTTCACCACTCGGGCAAGATGCTGAGTCACCTCAAAGCCTTTGGCCTTAAGCACCTCATACATAAGCTTATTATGCTCAAAGCAGTAACCGGCTCTTTTATTGACCACTAGATTGTTATATACAGACTCTAAATCAATGGGCACTGACTCACCAAGTAAAATCTTGGGATTACCAAAGGCATAAGTTTGTAAATGGGCTTTTGCCAGCGTTGAGATATCCTCTAAGCTTTTGATATCTTGGTTAATATTGAGTGTGTCCAGATAATTTTTAACAATTTGTTCGGTATCCACATTGATCTCCTAGTCTAGTATAGGCCTGCCTCTAACCAGCTCTTTTTGACCCCAGCCAAATAGCTGTCTTTATATGGCTGCGGTTAAATAAAGCGTTACTCGATTTTATGCTAACAAAGCGCTGCGTAATTAACGGTAACGATTGGTTAGGGTAATGTCATATCTCCTGGCGCTATCCAGCCCATTCGGCGCATCCACCACGCCACTAGCCCAGCGATTAGTGCGGGTAACACGAACATCAACAGCACAATTGCCAGCCAAATATTGCTGAGCGTTAGACTACCTGCTGATGCCTCAAGCACCCCAAATACACCCACAAAACCCGCGGTCCCCATACCAGCACCACTGGCGGTACTCATAAGTCCAAACCCAGTAGTTGCTATGGGTCCGACAACGGCACTGGCAATCACAACTGGCAGCAAAATAATTGGTTTTTTGAAGATATTGGGAATTTGCAGCATACTGGTGCCAAGCCCTTGGGCAATGACGCCGCTGATGCCGTTGTCTTTGTAGCTTGCCACCGCAAAGCCAATCATATGCGCCGCACAGCCGACTACCGCTGCACCGCCTGCCAGACCATCTAGCCCAATAGCAATACAAATGGCGGCACTCGAGGTCGGCATGGTCAGCAGCAGGCCCACCACCACAGCGATGACCACGCCCATCATAAATGGCTGCAACTGCGTGGCCAGCGCAATGCCGTCACCAATACTGTTGACCACACTGACCACAGGTGGATTAAGCCAAGCGCACACGGCCAACGCTACCAGTCCTACTGCCCAAGGCACTAAGATAATATCAAGCTTGGTCTTACCTTGTACCCAGCTGCCGGCACGGTAGGCAAAGACAGTGGCCAAATAAGCGCCGATCGGATTGCCTGGTACGGCCAAAAAGGTAGCAGGCGCCCCCGCTTGCGGCGTGAATAATTGACCGGCCATTAACGCCTCAGAATGAGCGCCCATCATGCCAGCCACCAAGCAAGCAAGCACCACCAACGTCGGCGCCTTGAGATAATAAGCAATACCCACACCAATGCCTGCCCCCATCAAGATAGAGGCCAACTTGCCCAAATCCATCAGCAGTGGCATCTCTAACGCCATGCCCACTTGGGAGAAAATAAGCCCCGCAATTAAGGTGACAAACAGCCCTAACGCCATACCAGTAAAGGCATCAATAAAATATTTATTAAAAAAGTCACGCACAAAGACAGGTAAAACATGAGCAGAGGCCGATGAGGTCATAACGTCATTCCTAGGGCAGCAAAAATAGAGTCAAAAAGCAGTCGTCACAAGAGCAAGCACAAACGCATTATATAGAGCGTTTACAAACACAGCACGGTTTGATACGGGGTTATTCTAGCGGTTTTTAGAAGCAGCCGCTTTAATAAGTAAAGGCCAAAATGGACAGTCTTATACAAAATAGGCTCAACCTAGAAAATTAATAGACCGCTTATCAATTATCATTAATCAGATAAAAACGCTTTTCTTCACTATCTTTAATGTAGGAGTTAACTATGAATGCCCCCGCTATCTTATTTCAAAAACAAGTTTATACCAAAGATGATCACAATCATGAGCACCCAGTGACCCTAACCCTTATTCAAGCAGATATTACGACATTGAAAGTCGATGCCATTGTCAATGCTGCCAATTCAAGCTTGCTCGGTGGTGGCGGGGTTGATGGCGCCATTCACCGCGCTGCAGGGCCTGAGCTTGTCGCCTATTGCCGTACCTTGAATGGCTGCGCAACTGGAGAGGCCAAAATCAGCCCAGGCTTTAAGCTACCGGCCCAGTATGTCATTCATACCGTAGGCCCTGTTTGGCATGGCGGTAATCAAGGTGAGCCTGAGCTGCTTGCCAGCTGCTATCGTAATAGCTTAGCGCTTGCACAGCAGCATGATATCAAAAGTATTGCTTTTCCGGCCATTAGTACCGGTGTCTATGGCTACCCTATCGAGCAGGCCACAGACATTGCCATTAATAGCGTGATAGACAGTATCCAGCAAGCTTCGGTATCACAGCTTGTGATTACAGAGGTGATTTATTGCTGTTTTTCAGCCGCCGATGCCGCTGTCTATAAGCAGCAACTGAATTTATAGGCACAAGCAGTCTTACGTCTTAAAGCTGGGCTTACGGCCAAATCTTGCCTGGGTTTAAGATATTATTCGGGTCAAGTGCGTGCTTAATGGCTTGCATCATCCCTACGGCATCGCCATGTTCATACGCCATATATTTGCGCTTGCCTTGCCCAATACCATGCTCCCCAGTACAGGTGCCATCCATGTCGATGGCACGTTTTGCCAGACGACCAACCAAGTCTTCAGCCGTCTGCACCTCATCAGGATTGTCGGTGTCAACGAGCAACAATACATGGAAGTTACCATCGCCTACGTGACCGACAATAGGGCCAATCATGCCAGCCTCCTTAATATCTTTGGCCGTCTCGCTGACGCATTCGGCCAGCCTTGAGATGGGCACACAGGCATCGGTTGATAAGGCTTGAGCCTCTGGGCGTAACGCACGGCTGGCAGGATAGGCGTTGTGACGCGCGTGCCACAGCTTTTTGCGTGCCTCTTCATCACTGTCCCACGCAAAGTCTGAGCCGCCACACTCCTCCACAATATCATTAAAGATCTGTGCCTGCTCTTGCACGCCAGCTGTACTACCATGAAACTCCACAAATAAGGTCGGCATCTCTTTTAGCGTGAGGTTAGAGTATTGATTGCAGGCTTTGACCTGCAAGGTATCTAACAGCTCAATACGGGCAATAGGCAAGCACATTTGAATGGTCATCATGGTCGCCTCACACGCCGCTTCCACAGTGGGAAAATGACAAATTCCGCTGCCGATACATTCTGTGATGCCAAAAAGCTTTAGAGTAATCTCAGTGACCACACCTAACGTACCCTCTGAGCCAATCATCAAGCGGGTTAAGTCATAGCCTGCGGCTGACTTTTTGGCACGCGAGCCTGTCTTGATAACTTTACCCTCTGCTGTCACTACCTCTAATGCCAATACCACATCTTTCATGGTGCCGTAGCGCACCGCATTGGTGCCTGATGCGCGAGTGGCGACCATACCACCGATAGTGGCATTAGCCCCGGGATCAATCGGGAAGAATAGTCCTGTATCACGCAAATAGTGATTGAGCTGCTCACGGGTTACCCCAGGCTGTACCGTTACCGTTAAGTCCTCACTATTGACCTGCAAAATCTCATTCATCTCACTCATATCAATACACAGACCGCCATAAGGGGCATTTAGCTGCCCCTCTAAGGAGGAGCCAATACCAAAGGCAATCACTGGCATGTTGTGAGTATTACAAATCGCGACAGCTTGAGCGACTTCTTGCTTATCACGGGCCACAAGCACCGCATCAGCCGGCTGGCTCTCGAGCCACGTCATGGTATGTGCGTGCTGCTGACGGGTGGTTAGATTGGTACTAAGCCTGTCACCAAATTGTGCTTTTAGCTCAGCTATCGCCTTACTGTGATCTTTTGTCGGTCTAGAGCTTGGTGCAGATGGTATTGCATCAGAGGGTACTGTGGTGGTCATATCATATTCCTTTGCTAAAAAGCTGATGGTGTCATACTCGCTATATTTAAGATAAATTTATCACTTTTATAAGGATTCAGTCCATGAAATTTAGTGTACAACTGTGCATTAGTGTTTGTATTATATAAGCTTTTTTACAAACTTATTTATAATTTATTTTAGTAACAATGTTGACTATCATTATTAAGTTTTCTAGAATGAAGTAATTGTTGAAACAGTTTTTAATGATTTAAGCTATAAATACATAATAATTGTTTTAATAAATGAACGCTTAGCAGGGCCGTCTGCATGGAAGTTGACCGCTCACTCTGTTTTGGTCTTTACAAATAACTCAGTACCTTAGCGTTATGAGGTGCTAGTGGAGACTAAGCACTATATAGGTAGCTTCAGCTATTTATTAAATTGGCGGCAAAGCCCACTCCTACATTATATTTACAAGGACGTATTATGAACAAACCCCTCTCTTTTGCCTGTGCAGTAGCTGCACCTATACTATTTAGCCATTCAGCTATAGTCAATCCAAAATAAAATTGGTACAACCCATATCATGAAACAGTTTAGGTAAATTATTCTCCATCCACCCTTGGCGCAAAAACTTCGCCTGTGCCCATTTTTTCTCAATAGGGTTTAAATCGG
>NZ_CAJHBH010000061.1:0-10784 GCF_904846585.1 Psychrobacter sp. H7-1 | reverse complement strand
GATATCTTCTTAACGGCTTCAGCTTTAAATTCTGTGCTATAGGTTCTTATTTTCTTGACCATGATAAGCTCCGATTAATATGCTTAGTTTACCAAGTTTACTTGTACGGTTTCTTCAGCATAGCTCAAAGCGTAAGCAGACGATAGAGAGTGCAAAAGCATTAAATCCTGCGCGTTGGGGTGGCCGAGAGGTGAGAGAGTGTACACCTGTGCCCCCAACGACTTTAAATCCAGTAAAAGAGCCAAAATCGATTGATAAGATGAGAGTCGCCTAATTCATTAAATGGTGACAACTATGTTGACAAACACCGCATCTGCGCTTTGAGGCTTAAATCAGCATACATCTGTTTAAGCCTACGGTTTTCTTCTTCAAGCTTTTTTAATCGCTTAACATCAGAGGCTTCCATACCACCATACTTGGATCTAACTTCGCTATCGCTCCGTCTTGCGTCACTAAAACAGTCTCCCAGACTGTTTCTTGACGTTCCTCATTATAAAAGTCGAGCTAGCAATCCCGTATTTACGACACAGCTCTTTAGCAGGTACCCCAGCATCTGCTTCTTTTAATATCGATACGATTTGGGTCTCAGTCATTCGTTTGCTCATATTAAAACTCCTTATGGGTATTTTATAAGAAATTCTACGTTTGAGCTGTGCTATTTTAGAGTGTATTTATATTAAGCATGATTTTCTAAGTGCGAATATATATTATATATTAGTTGAATCAAAGCTCTGACTTATAATGTTGTATTTTTCTAAATGCTATATCATTATCACAAGTTGCAACACCAAGGCGAGCTTTTGCCTTTAAAGCTAACCTAGCTGCTAAAGCAGGCATAATAGTTTTTATACTCCATTTAGGTAGTCTTACAGACATATTCGTAGATGAAAGAGTTGTAGGGGTGTTAATTGGGTATACCTCGTTTCCTGCATGTTTGCAGACAACAACCTCTGTACCTTTTAGTTCATGTGCGAACTTAAACCATAAATCATCTTGTTTAGGAGCTAACTCTTTGAATATTTTGCTATATATTATATGGTTGTCTAATAATTTTTTACGATAGACTATACCATACACACCTATTGGAATGAGATCATGACCGCTACTCCCTGCATTTACTAAAGGCCAATTTATATAACTTTGGTATTTATTTCCAATAGACTTTGCTGGCTTACGTGCACCACCGCATACAATTCTATTTGGGTTCAATTTGGCTGTATTGAGTAATGATTCAAGCCAGTATTCACCATAAATCACATCATCATCACAAGTTATAATTAAGTCATCATCATTGGCAAAACTATAGACTGGTAATAACTTACGATAAGAGCCTATATTTTCTACCCACTGAATTGTAATTTTATTACTTTTAGATAGTTCATCAAGCCAGAGTGGTAGCTTATCTATACCTTCATCAGCTAAATATGGATCTTTAGAAATGTTTAGGAGTATTTTATCAGGTTTAATACTTTGGTTA
This sequence comes from Psychrobacter sp. H7-1, assembly GCF_904846585.1. Lineage (NCBI taxonomy): Bacteria > Pseudomonadati > Pseudomonadota > Gammaproteobacteria > Moraxellales > Moraxellaceae > Psychrobacter > Psychrobacter sp. H7-1. The sequence goes on along the minus strand of NZ_CAJHBH010000061.1, from coordinate 9,307 downwards.
ATAAGAGATTCAAGATTGTGTCTTAATACAGGTAAACGAAATGAAGTAGATGTTAAAGATACTATTGTTGACATATTTTTCTCTTTAATTAATGGATAGACTATTAAAATTAGTTTCTATTAAGATTTCACGAGAATAATTAGAACTAATTTAAAACGAACAGTTGTTTATAGGCCTAACATTTAGAATTCATTAGTTTTAAGAACATGTGATCTAATGGATTATATTTAGTAACTTGATTATTTTAAATAGGTATATTTAAAGGTAGTTCATTATCTTTTAAAAGCGTTCAAATAGGTGTTTTGCTGAGGATTGCCAGATTAAATATACTCAATAGCAATTCTTTGTTTATCTGCCCAAATCTTTAGCTGATATACTCAGGAACATTATCACACCTGATTCGATCAGGTTTATCACGGTACTCTATCAGCTGATTTAAACTACGTATGACTCGTTGAGCCGGCAACGAGAAGTCAACATCAATGGTCAAAGCCTCACGGTTATAATCATCAATGACATTAAGCAGCCTAATAGCTCTACCATCAGTTAAGGCATTATGCATAAAGTCAATGTTCCAGCTTTGATTGATGCAAGTGTGCACAGCATGCTGTTGGGGCTTGACTATCTTAATACGGCTTTTAGGCTTTATTTTCGGCTTTAATTTAAGATCACGGTAGATACGATAAACACGCTTATGGTTATAAGGCAGTCCCAATACATTTTTTAAGTATAAAATACACAGTTTAAAGCCCAAGTTTTTATGAGTGTTTTTTAAATCAACTAATAGCCTTAGCCATCTGCTTATTGTCCTCCGCTGTCTTTAGTTGATAGTAATAACAGGTTATGATTATGTTACAGATCGGACAAGCTAGGCGTCTGCTAGTGGCTTTGATGTAGTGTTAAGCTAGCTCTTTGCGGCTTGCTAGAGCTACCACTTTTTCTGAAATGGCGTCTTAAAGAATGTTTGATTCAAGACACTCTTCGGCATAAATTTTTTTAAGCCGTATGTTCTAAGCTTCTAATTCTTTGAGAAAAGTAATTAGTGAGTCTTCCATAACGCCATGTTTGCTCTGAACTTCGCTATCGCTACGTATTGCATCGCCAAAACAGTCTGCCAGAAGGTTTCTTTAATACTCTTTATCATAGAAGATGCTCTGGCTAATATTACTAAGAACATAGACCTTCGTCTTTAGCTTCGAGTTACTATCAGTTGGCTAGTAGTAACTTATCTTTGCTTATCGCGTAATATTTCTCTAAGAGGTATAACTTGTTCTACTTATTAGAGACATATTAAAAATTTGAGTATCGGTAAATCTTAATTTTTTCCTATTGAAATCTCCTGCTGGTATTTTAGCAGTTAGTTTCTAACTTTTATGTATTTTTTTTTTTGGATTATTATCATAGTAACTAAGAGTGCTTAGCCATCTCTCGAAACTTAGGATTTTTATTCACAAGCTCTTGATAAGAGCCTTGATCAATGACTGCACCTTTCTCCATTAAATAGATAGTATCACATTTATGTACCGTTTTTAATCGATGGGCAATCATAACAATAGTTTTTTGACCACTAAAATCATGGATAGCATCCATAATGATTTTTTCAGTAATACCATCTAGTGCACTAGTTGCTTCATCGAATATTAAAATATCTGCTTCATTATACAACGCTCGTGCAATGCCAATACGTTGACGTTGCCCTCCAGATAGCTGCACCCCACGCTCACCAACCTTTGTATGAACACCCTCAGGCAACTCCTGAATTAGTTCTGATAAATGGGCCAGTTTTATAGCTTTCATGACTTGATCGTAGTCAATCTCACTGATTGGTACACCAAATGCGATATTCTCAGCAATACTACCTTCACTTAAGAAAATGCTTTGAGGTACAAAACCTAGGTTATTTTGCCAGGCATGAATGTTGTCTTTGGTAATAAGAGTGCCATCAATATATATCTTACCAGATTTGGGGTGAAGTAGACCCAGAATGATATCTATCAACGTGGATTTACCTGAACCAGAAGCTCCTACAATACCTATAACATGATTAATGGGAATAGAAATATTGACATTTTTTAGAGCATTACTTTCTTTATTTGGATATGCGAAATTAATATCCTCTAACGTAATTTGCTCTTCGAAATTTAGTTTTGATAAGGCTGTTTTTGTATTAAGGTTATTAGCAGTTAGTTTTGATTGCTTTAAGTCCTCTTTCACAGCTTCAAAAGCTGCAGAGTTACCTTTAATTTGTGTAATACTAGAATATATTTGCTGTAAAGCAGGTAATAGTTTAAAGCAAGCTAAAGCATAAATAGCTAGTACAGGAAGAACCTGTCCTAAGTTTCCGTCATAACTCTTTATTAAGACGAGTACCAAGCTAATCATAGCACCAAAAGCCAGCAGCTCAACAAAAAACCTCGGTACTAGACTTATCGTATTATTGGTTCCTTGAGCGCGAGCTTGTAGTCCACCCTGCTCAGTAAACCTATCTATAAAGTCATACTTACGATCTAATAGTAATATATCCTTAATACCACCAAAGCCTTCGTTCATCAATCTAAATCTTTGAGTAGAGACAGATGATAGTCTACGGCCATTAAATATCAATGATTTACGCACAAATTTGTACATAAGCATATAGGATAATACAAAAGCAGATATACCCGCTAGAGCTATAATAGGGTTATATATAAAGATACTGATTGAGATAAATAGAGCCAACACTATTTTGGCATTGAGATTCATTAAAGGTTGAATAATACCATTACTGATTCTATTAGCCTCAGTAGATACTTGTTTGGTAAGCTGAGCACTACTACCACTGGCATGAAATAACCAAGACTGCTGCATATAGTAAGCATATAGACGGTCTGCTAATTCTGTACCGACGCTTGCCCCATATACGGCTAAACGCCAAGTAGTAAGCATAGAAACTATTGTAGATATTGTAAGCATTAAAAGCACGAGACAGCCTGCAAAAAATAAAAAATCTACAGGATTCTCTAATCTTGAAAGCTGATATAGTTTAAAATAAATGCCATCTTGTTGTAGCAAGCTTGGATCACCAACTAATGCCATAAATGGAGCTATAGAAGCTATACCTAATAGCTCTGTAAAGGCCATTAAAATTACTAAAAACTGTAATATGTAAAAATGCTTACGTTGTTTGTCAGAAAGTAAAGAAAAAAGCTCTTTTATTACGCTTAACATATAAATTCAACTATAGCTTTGGTGAAATGGTTAGAAGGTAAGTTTTTATTGCATCTATGATACTAACCTAATACTAATTTAAGAGGTTACAGAAACTTAGAGTAGATGTTCTTTATATATACTAACGATATATTTCTTTAATATTATATTCCTAATACTGTGAATTAACTCTAAATGTACTTAAAGAGATAGTTTGCCTATTTTAGTTTATATCAGTGATATATAGTAAAAAACACTCAACTCTGAAAAAGATAATTACGCTTTAGTCAATATTAAACAAGAATTATACGTGATTCTCTAATATTTAAATAGATGAAACGGTTCGGTTAACAAAAAGCCGAGCAACTGCTCAGCTTTTTGTTAATTAAAATCTAAACTAAATCGGCAATTAGTCTTTTAAAACTTCTGCCATGGCATTGGCCACATAGTCGATGTTGTTGCCATTTAAGCCGGCCACACACATACGTGAGTTTGACACCATATAGATACCAAATTCAGTTTTTAATCGTTCTACTTGTTCAGGAGTTAGGCCTGTGAAGCTGAACATACCATTTTGCGTGGTTAGGTAGTCGAAGTTGCGACCTGGTACTTTGGTCTCTAGTACTGATTTTAGCTTTAAGCGCATGGCTTTGATGCGATCACGCATGCCATAAACTTCATCCACCCACTGTTTGTGCAGCGCCTCATCATTCATCACGATGTCTACAACGCGGCCGCCATGTGATGGTGGGCTTGAGTAGATGCGGCGAACGGTGAATTTAAGCTGACCGAATACACGCTCGGCTTCTTCTTCAGTTGGGCAGACCACAGATAGGCCGCCGACACGCTCGCCATAAAGTGATAAGTTCTTTGAAAATGAGTTACTGACAAATAAAGGCAGACCCATATCCACCGCTTTACGGATGGCATAAGCATCGCTGTCCATGTCTTCGCCAAAGCCTTGATAGGCGATGTCCATAAACGGAATAAGCTCACGCTGTTGTACCACTTGTAGTAGCTCATCCCACTGGGCTTGCGTTAAGTCAACACCGGTAGGGTTGTGGCAGCAAGGGTGCAATAGCACCACGTCGTCTTTGTTTAAGGTGTTAAAAAAGGCGATAAGCTCGTCAAATTTTACAGTGCCGGTGGCTTTGTCATAGTAAGGGTATTTGCCTACTTCGATGCCGCTGCCTTCAAAGATAGAGATGTGGTTGCCCCAGGTTGGGTCGCTGACGTAGCATTTGGCTTGAGGGAACCAGGCATTGATAAAGTCTGCGCCGACTTTTAGAGCGCCTGAGCCACCGATGGTCGCAATGGTCGAGACACGCTTGTCTTGTAATACTTGTGCATCTTTACCAAACAATAAGTCCTGGCAAGCTTTACGATGGCCAGGTAAGCCTTCCATAGGCAAATAAGGGCGGGCAGAGATAGGGTCTGCAATGCGCTGCTCAGCAGTCTTTACACACTCAAGCACTGGCAGTACGTTATTTTCATCATAATAAACGCCAACGCCAAGGTTTACCTTATTGGGGTTGCTGTCATTAGCATATTCAACCATAAGGCCTAAGATTGGGTCACCAGCATAAAAATCGACACGTTCAAACATTTTATTTCCTTTCAGAAGGTTGTAGGTCACACACTCTAAAAGAATAAACTAGATTGGCGGTTAACTCAATGTTAGATTGAGCCATAATCCAATTGTTTGCACGCTTATTGCGCCAAAGCTTATGTAATTGCTTAAAAAATTGCTATTATGGGCGCTTTTTATGCCACGTCGCTTATCAAACGGATAGTGTATGTCATCAAATACCCCCGCTCAGCCTGATCACACCGACTCTACTCACCACCCCCAGTCAACGCTTAACCCTACTTTCACTCAGCTTTCAAGCCACTCACCGCAGCCCGAGCCACAGCTGTCGCCTATCCAAGCCTTTGTGATGGCTGGATGTGTTGTTTTAATTATGGGCGTGACCATGATTGGCTTTGGCTGGGTGCCGCACTTGTCATTGCTACTAGCGATTTGCTTTTTGTTATTAATGGGGCGGCTAAGAGGATTGAGCTTTACCCATCTACAGTCGGCGATGACAGATGGGGTGGTCAGTGGCAGCGGCGCTATCTATCTGTTTTTCTTTATCGGGCTTATGGTGGCAGCTTTGATGATGTCGGGGGCCATTCCCACCTTGATGTACTTCGGCTTTGAGCTGATTTCTCCACGGTTTTATTATATTTCAGCCTTTGTGCTCACTTCTATTATTGGTATTGCCCTAGGTAGCAGCTTGACCACGGTAGCGACGCTTGGCGTGGCCTTTATCGGCATGAGTAATGCCTTTGATGCCAATGTGGCCATTGCGGCAGGGGCAGTGGTCTCCGGCGCCTTCTTCGGTGATAAAATGTCGCCGCTGTCTGATACCGGTACCATTGCGTCGTCTGTGGTGGGTATTGATCTGTTTGAGCACTTACGCAATATGATGTATACCACGGTGCCAGCTTGGATCATTAGCGTGCTGCTGTTTTGGATGTTAACCGGGCCGATGCAAATCGCCAATTTAGGCCAAGTCACTGTACTACAAAATCAGCTTGTCGAAAGTGGCTTGGTACACAGTTATGCTGTATTGCCGTTTGTGGTATTAATAGTGTTGGCCATGTTTCGAGTCAATGCCATCTATACCATTATTTGCACCATTATCAGCGCCTTGATGATTACTTATATACACAGCTCACCCAGTATTGAGCAGTTGGGTGGTTATCTGTTTGCTGGATATGCACCGGCTGCAAATTTAGAATTGGGCGAGGTAGGGGGCATGCTGACCCGTGGCGGTATCCAAAGTATGTTCTTTACGCAGACCATTGTGATCTTGGCGTTGAGTCTGGGCGGCTTGTTAAAAAAACTGGGTATTTTGCCGGCTTTGCTGGCTGGTATGCGCGATAAATTGGCCACAGCCGGCCAGGCCATCTTTGCAGCGGCTATGTCCGCTCTGAGCATCAATGTGCTTATTGGCGAGCAGTATCTAAGTATCTTGTTATCAGGAACAGCATTTCGCCCGACTTTTGAGCGTTTGAGCTTACACCCTAAGAACTTATCACGTACTATTGAAGATGCCGGTACGGTGATTAATCCCTTGGTGCCTTGGAGTGTGTGCGGGGTGTTTATTAGCCAGGCACTTGAGGTGCCGGTATTAGAGTATCTGCCTTATGCGTTCTTTTGTTATTTGTCACTGCTACTGACTATCTTATTTGGCTTTAGTGGGGTGACTATTAGCCGGTTGGATAAGCAGGCTTAAGCGAGTACAATTAAACTATTAATTTAAACGTTTAAAATAAAAACCAATCTGGATTGATGATGAGTAATAAAATTTTAGTAACTGGTGGTGTGGGTTATATCGGCTCACACACTTGTATTGAGCTAATAGCAGCAGGCTACGAGGTTGTGGTCTATGACAACTTGTCTAACAGCAACCTTGAAGCGTTAAAGCGTACTGAGCAAATTGCTGGTAAAGAGATTGCCTTTATCGAAGGGGATGTACTAGATAGCAAGCTATTGAATCAAGTATTTGATCAGCATGACTTCTTTGGGGTGATTCACTTTGCAGGACTTAAAGCTGTGGGAGAGTCGGTTGCTCAGCCATTAAGATATTATAAAAATAATGTCACGGGCACTCTTGAGCTGCTAGAGGTAATGCAAGCGCATAGTGTAAAGAACTTTGTTTTCTCATCATCTGCTACTGTTTATGGCGATCCTGAGACACTACCTATCCCGGAAACAGCTCCACGCTCTTGTACCAACCCTTATGGTCAATCGAAGTTAACCGTTGAGTATATCTTGCAAGACTTAGCGCAGGCTGATCCGAGCTGGAATATTACTTGTCTACGATACTTTAATCCAGTAGGTGCGCATAGCTCTGGCTCAATTGGAGAAGATCCCAATGGAATCCCTAACAACTTAATGCCTTTTATCAGTCAAGTAGCCGTCGGTAAACTTGAGCAGCTGAGTGTCTTTGGCAGTGATTATGATACAGTCGATGGTACGGGAGTGCGTGACTTTATCCATGTGGTAGATTTAGCTAAAGGTCATGTGGCTGCCTTAAACTATATTACTCACAATCAAAGCCAACAAAGTCAGCAACCATCCAAAACTGGCCTAGGCTTTGAGGCGATTAACTTAGGTACCGGTAATGGCAGCTCGGTGCTGCAACTGGTAGAAGCATTTGAAAAAGCAACCGGTCAAAGTGTGCCTTATCAATTGGTAGACAGACGTCCTGGAGACATTGCGGCTTGTTATGCCAGTGCTGATAAAGCCAAACACTTGCTAGGCTGGCAGGCTGAGCTAACGATTGAAGATATGTGTAAGGACAGCTGGCATTGGCAGAGTCAGAATCCGGGTGGGTATAAGTAGACAAGTGAGCGATAGCAATGAAAATAGCCCTTAGGTTAATAAATCTAAGGGCTGTTTTTATTTGTATAAACTAGGATACAAACTTAAAAGTTAGCAAATTCGACACCAATACCACCACCCACGTCTGTGGAATGGATATCTGAGTCAGATACCCAAGCACGACTAGAAATCGTGGTTTTTGGATTTAATTGATGTTCCCAAGCCACATCTAATAGGGTTAACTTGTCTGACTCTGGGAAAGCTTTATTATTACGGAAAGAGTTACTACCTTCGATACCTGACTGGTTAACTTTAGCATGTTGCACTTTGGCATTAATAAAGTTTTGGTTGTTTAACCAAAGCTTACCGCCCACGGCGATGCTTTCGGTATCACCGCCTAGTGCATAGCCTAAAGGATATCCATGCTGATAGTAGCCATCAGTATAGTTTCGATGATTATAGGATATGCCACTTATATCTCCACTGGTACGGGTATCCGTCCATTCGGTATATAACTGATAAGGCATAGTGCCCATAGCTGGCGTATTTATGCTTGAAGCAAAGTCAGCACCGGCTAAATACATATTTTTGGCCGGCAGGCTGCCAGCTTCGTCCTCACCAATGTATTGACCATAGACACTTACGGGTACATTAACCAAAGGTGCTAGGTTCACACGAGCATCAAAGCCAGCTAGCTGGTTGGAAATATCAATGTCATCACCATATACATTATCTTTGGTGCCTTTAATAGCATCCCAAAATGAGCTGGCACTTTCAGGACGTCCATCACCGCCCCACATAAAGGTACGTGAAGCCCCCACTTCTAGCCAGTCCATTGGGCTAGCCGTTAGACGCATACCGATTAGCTTGGTGTCAGGAACGGCTTTATAATCATCTAATTGACCAGCGAATAGTTGATATTGCCAAGGTCCAATCCAGTTGAGATAACGATAACTGGGTGCTGCTTGGATATCACGCTGCATAGTGACACCGACGACAGGTTTACTGGCATCACCGCGGATAAGGCTGCCATCATGTCCTGGCCCCCACCAAGTAGGGATTTGACCGGCAATGAGCCATTGGTTGGCATATTTACCAGCTAGGTAAGAGCCTTCAAAGCTTAAGTCTTCATCATCAATCATGTCTTTGTCTTTGACATTAGCACGTATATTAATTTCCCAATCTTCTTCACTCATACTCGCTTGTGCGCTGGCTTGGAAGTTGGCTGTCTTATCGTCAGCAAAGCTTTGTGGCAGCTGCTCTCTATCAGTTTGCGCATAAGCTGATACTTTAGTATTCACTAATGACTTTGGCTCTTTACCTAGCGTATAGCGAATAGACTGCACAATTTGCTGTTGCTCAGCAGTGCGAATATCTGCTTTAGATAAAGCTCTATTAATTTCATTAGCGGTCAAAGGCCAAGTGCTGGTACTGATTTGAATCACACCTTGCGCTCTTAGCCAATCTAGCTCTGACTTTAAGCTCATGTCATTCATTTGCAGATTTTGGGCAGTGGCGACACTGCTTAGTAAGCTAGTAGTCAGTAATAAACTACTTAGCTGAGTAAGTCGAAATAAAGAACTTGGTGATTTCATAATATAAATGCTCTAAAGTTAAAGATGTGAGCTATGCTGAAGAAACCGTACAAGTAAACTTGGTAAACTAAGCATATTAATCGGAGCTTATCATGGTCAAGAAAATAAGAACCTATAGCACAGAATTTAAAGCTGAAGCCGTTAAGAAGATATC
>NZ_CAJHBH010000060.1:0-12416 GCF_904846585.1 Psychrobacter sp. H7-1 | reverse complement strand
AGCTTGGATCAATCACTATAATAACGAAAGACCCAATATGGCTAATGGTGGCTTTACGCCGATTCAGAAATTTAATATGGCAGCTTAGTTCTACTTATTTAGTGTTTTAAATATGGGGGTATTTCCAAGGAAGAATAATTTTAAGTGGCAATACTACATTTGAACGAATTAGTATAGTACGTTTAAACTCAGATTTATCATTAGATAAAACATTCAATAATGAATATGATTATGGGGGTGTTGTTCACTTCCGAGCCCCGTACCCTCTCTCTGGTCTCTTATCTATCAATACTAAATATCTCTCAAATGGGAAGCTACTGGTAGCTGGATTTGTTGAAGATAACTCAGTTTCACCCTCTGCATTTAAAATCGCTTTAATAAGATTTGATGAAAATGGGAAGTTGGATGATAGTTTTGGAGCTGATGGAAACTATTCCGGTATCGTAGTGACTGACTATACATTCCCTAATAGAGTATTGCATTGCGATATAGACTTTACATTGGATGGAAATATTCTTTTATACGCTAACTATGATAATGTTGATGAGAAAAAACTTGAAAAAAGAGTTTTCAAATTCGATGAGGATGGTAACACAATAGATGATTTTGGTACTCTTCCTAATATCATCATAGATGATATGAATGATATAACTCTGCAAGTTGATAATTTTAACTTTAATGACTTTGATGGCAACCAATTCAAAGCAGTCATCATAGATAGTTTACCAGAATCGGGCCATTTATTATTAGACGGTGATTTAGTTAAGGCTGGTCAAATTATTGATGTTTCTTTAATTGAAACAGGAAAGCTAACATATCAATCTGAATTAAATATATTTGAAAATCATAGAGTTAATATTATATATCGCGTACAAGACAATGGCGGAACAGAGAATGGAGGAGTAGATACTAGTAGTCAAGGTTCGTTGATTATTGAAATTACACCAGATAATGGGCATTCCGTTAATTTACAGACCGCAAGTTATTCTGATACTGTACAAATCGACAGCTATGACTCTATTTACATTCCTGAAAACATCAATATTGAAATTGGAGATAATTATAATTTACTAAAAGAGACTAAGCACGATATCGAAGATGTTAATCCTATTGAAATTGCTGATGTGTTAGATTCCCAACAAGAATTGGTTGTTGGCAAGATATTTGATAATAGTGGTTTACAAGTTGAAAACCCATTGATTGATTCTAATAATACTAAGACTTTTGATATTTACCATATTGAAAGTAAGTTAGGAGATATGCTATTAACAAGCTCTGATTTTAATATAATTTAGGCATATAAAATATTTCAACTTATTTAAAGTTCTATATTACTTGTTGTAAAGTATAGTAAATCTAGTTAACTTTGAACTCACCCCCTAAATTTCATAAAATTTAGGGGGTGTTTTATGCATAATAATCTAGGGTTTATTATCATACTTAAAATATCTTTATTGATATAAACTAATTTTCCCATATCTAAATCTAAGCTTATGTTATTTAAAAATATTAAGTATATAATTTATTTATCATGCCATTACTTCGATGTAGGCGATGGTGGTAGGGTAGAGAGGTTACTAAACTCCTAGAGTAAGGGAGATCCAATCTGATTGGGAAATTAAAAGGGCTGCAAACTATGATCAATACAAAAATTTAGATTAACAAATATCTTATAACAACTCTAATATATCGTCACTAGAAGAAAATTTAGAAACAAATTACCTCCTCTTAAGTTTAAAATTTGTATACTCTCAGATTTGCACAGAATAATTATAATAGGGTGATAGTCCTATTCTATGCAAACATGAAATAAGGATATTAGGCGAATATTTATACAAAGACGATTGACACATCTGATTTATCATTCATTTCCAAACCTAGGTAACAGAACATTGTGAGTATATAAATTATTTAACAACTCAATAGTTATCAGTAGCAAGTATCCATACTTGGAAGTCAGTCAACATTCGATAGGTATTAGCATAATAGACCTTATTTAACTTATGGCTACCTGAAATCATATTCGCAATTATATAAATGTATTAATCAATAAAAACAATGTTTTATATTTAAATATGATATACGTGGTTCATGAACCTTAATATTCTAAATACAAATAGGATTTTTTTAAGTTTATCTTTAAATTGAAGAATAACATTATTAGAGTGGTTGTAGATAACAAAGAACGCCCAAATGTAAACTCAATTATCAAGAATTTACGCTAATTATCTAAGAGTGAACTATTAGACTCTGTACTTATGAGCAGGTTCTTTCCTTATCCCAAATTTCACATTTGCTAGTAATAACCCCGACAATATCAATATCATTGCCAGCATTTTCCACCACGTTACAACTTCGCCTGTAAGCACTACGGACGTTGTCATACCGAATACCGGCACTAATAGAGCAAATGGCATAACCTTGGAGGCAGTATTTTGACTGAGTAGATGTGCCCAGAGTCCGAAGCCGACTAGGGTTGAGATATACACGATAAACCCAAGCGACAGCCACGACTTCATCGACGCTTCGGTAAAGGTTGCCAGCTGCCATGCATCGCTCTCAAATATAAGCGAAGATAACGTCAAAAACACGCAAGCGATCAGACCGCCCCATGCGACCAGTGCAAGAGCAGACAAAGCAGAGGTTTTGTTTTTACCGGTGGTAGGTGCTGTTTTTTGTTGTGCCGCTTTTAAGGTCGCTTGTGCTGAGGCTTGCTTGGAGGCAATGTTGCCAAAGCTCCAGCCCACTGCGGCAATCAAAATGCAGACAAATCCAGCCACAGGCATATCTCCGCCGAGATTGAGCGCAATCACACCAAGGCCCAATACCCCAACCATCATGCCGATAATTTGTATACGGCTGACCGCTTCGCCCAAAATTACGTACGCCAACAACACCGTGATAAAAATTTGCATTTGTAGCAACAGCGCCGTCAATCCTGGTGATGCACCTAGATGCATGGCCGTAAATACAAAGGCATATTGCATGACAAAGGTACCGATAGAATAGATGAATAAGGTACGGTTAAAGGTAGGCGGTTTAAGAAAAAACACCAACGGCACTGCGGTAAAGAAAAAACGCAGGGCAGTGAGCATCAGAGGCGGGAAGCTCTCAAGTCCCCACGCAATAAAAGTGAAATTCACGCCCCAAATAAAGGTAACCAGTATAGCCAGTGCAGTGTATATCGGGTTCATAGTGTCAGCCTAAATAATGACGATCCATATTGAATATCTCAACTATAGTCTAGATGACCACAACAAAACCGATACAGTTTCACTTATGATGAACAAAGTGTATAGTCGCTCTTAGCGTGACAATTTTTTAGATTTTTATTATCAACGATAAGTACTTTTATCATGGTCGAAAACTACAAGCTCAATCCTAACTTAACAAAAACTGCTGCCGTCGCTGAATGGCTAAAGCAGCGCATTGATTGGCAAATTTACTTGCCCAACCAGCGTGTGCCATCGGTGCGAAAACTAGCCAAACTCATGGGTATATCGAGCTTCACCGTTGTGCAAGCTTATGAGCAGCTGGTGGCAACCAATGTGTTGGTCGCCAAGCCAAGCTCAGGCTATTATGTAAGTGAACAGACAAGGCTAGTACCGCCTAACCGTGACAAAAAAGTTGCCCCCAAGCAGCCAGTCATAGATACTCGCTGGCTGGTACAGCAAGTGTCGAGCGATATTCCGCATCACCGATCCCCAGGCGTGGGCACGCTACCTAGAGACTGGATACGTAATGACAAGATGGAGTGGGCGATACGGCAGGTCACCCAGCAAGCAGACGGCTTCATCTATGACTATAGCGCGGTGCAAGGCTATTTGCCGCTGCGTCAGCAACTGGTGCAGCAGCTGAATGTGCTAGGTATGCAGACCTATACAGACAATGTCATTACCACCGCAGGCATATCACACGCCATTACTATGATTGCCCAGCTATTGACTGAGGTCGGTGATACTGTGATGGTCGATGGGCCGGGCTGGTTTTGGTTATCGAGCTGTCTACAACAGCAGGGACTCAATGTCGTCGCGGTCGAGCGCGATCACCAAGGCCCCGATATTGAGCAGATGCAACAGCTGTTTGAAACGTATCATCCAAAGCTGTATTTGACCAACAGCGTGCTACACAATCCCACCTCTTATAATCTGCATCCTGCGCGGGCGCATCAAGTGCTTAATCTTATTCATCAATACGACGCGTATATTTTTGAGGATGATTTATACGCCGCGTTTTTGCCGAGTGGCCAAGTCCTGCGTTATGCCAGTCTTGACCAGTTCGAGCGCGTGTTTTATGCGACAGGGTTTTCAAAGTCGATGTCATCAGGCTGGCGCGTTGGCTTACTGGTCTGTCCCGATCATTTCATTGATGATGTGCTGCGTATCAAAACCTTGAGTAATATGAGTACGCCAGAGTTTGGTGAGCGCGTGATTCACCACTTATGGACGCATGGCGAATACCGTAGGCAAATCAAAAAAGTCCAGCAGCAGTTATATCGTGCGCATGAGCGGATGCGCATAGCATTGCCTAAGATCGGACTTGTCTATCCTGAACATACGCAGGCAGGCCTCTTTGTGTGGGTGGATACGCATCAAGACACCATCCAGCTGGCACTAGATGCCTATAGCGATGGCTGGCTAGTGGCACCGGGGCATTTATTTCATCCAGATGCCAGTGCCTCAACCTATATGCGCCTGAACGTATCGACGAGCAGTAATGCATTTTTGGCTTGGCTGGGTGATTATTTGAATCATTGACAATGTTTGCCTGCTATGTCTGTTCAGCCTGCAATGTCTTTACTTACAGTGAATATTTACCGCCAATAGATTAGATACTGGCTATTCTTACCTAGGTTGTTATAAATTAGCGCTACCATCACCAGAACAATGACACCCAGTAGCGTAGGTGTGATCAAAAAACTCCACTTTACATCGCCTAACATGACAATTAAAGGGTTGGAGCCAGCGGGTGGATGCGACATTCTACACAACAGCATGAGTGCAGTGGCTCCGTACCGACCGCCATTGCCATGCTCCACCAGTGAATACCAAATAGTGTCATAAATAAAATTCCTGTAAAGGTTGCGATAACATGTCCACCGATGACATTTCTTGGCTGTGCAAAGGGGCTGGCAGGATAAGCAAAGATAAGTAAACAGCTGGCACCGAATGATCCCAAAATCATCATCAGTGCTAAACTATTGCCTACCATTGCAAGGGTTGCAGTAGCAAGTGTGCCACCAAGCCACGCTATGGCAATCATGGACAACGGCAATCTTTTTGGACACTGACTGGCTTGACTCTTTATCTTAAAAGAGGGCTTGATTGAGGCGGTGCTCAACTATCGTCACCAGATGTTTATGATGCAATTAAAAGGTTATTGTGAGAAATGGGATGTCAAATCAACAGAAGACGTTGCTAGAAGCTATTTGGAATTTTTGACCGACTGGAGCTCATCAGAGGGTTTTCACGGATGCATGTTTATCAATGCGTGCGCCGAATATTCAGCTGCTGAGTCTATGCCGCATCAAATCGCCAATCAACACGAAAGGGAGGTTAGACAATGGTTATTTGCTCAGTTTGAGCGAGTAGGGGCTCATCACCCCCAGCAGAAAGCCGATACTTTATTTGTATGGGGTGAAGGCCTTATTGTGACAGCGCAAACCGATCAAAAACCACTGGCACTGAATAATGAGCTTTTTATAGAATTAATAAAATAGCTTGTCATAGGTATTGGCTAGTAGTATCGGTACTAGAACAGATGCTGTCGCCATGGTAAAGGAGGCATAATTGGACATCACCAACACTGACAATCAGTTTGAAATATACACCACCGATGATGGGCAAACGCAGATTGAGATTCACCTAGAGCAATAGATGCTGTGGCTGTCGCAAGCGCAAATGGCAACCTTCTTTGTAAATGTTTTTTAGATGCCATAGGACTACATCTAAAAAACATTTACAAAGAAGGCGAATTAGATCAAACAGCAACTACCCAGGAATCCTCGGTAGTTCGCCAAGAAGGGTCGCGCCAAGTACGCCGTAAGATTCGTTTTTATGGTACTCATAGGTGAGCCGACCTTGATGGATGTGGCCACCAGTCATAAAGGCATGGCAACGATGGGTTAACCGCGGCTTAGCACGATTGTATCGGCTTTCTTTTATGATTCGTATCACCGTATAGAAACACAGACACTATCCTCAATATCTGTCTTTCTATACGGTGATTGTTTATGTGGAGCAAGACAGTATTCTATTGAGCAGTGCTAGATAGAATATCTTTAAATTCTAATAGCTAACAACTTAATCAAATAAGAGTTTATTTATGCTGTGATAGTTACATCGTGGGTTCCATAAATAAATTACTCGAGATTGCTTATTTAACTTATGCGTACCTAAAGTTAGGTTCACGAGTTAAAAGAGGTAATTTCGTAGTAAAAACAATACTCTATAATGCAGAGAAAATTAAATGGTTCATGAACCTTAATGTGTAACATATTCTGAGTACAACAACCCTTATTTAAACTGTTGGGATTCTTAACTGAGACACCTATAAGCTTTAGCATTAAAAGTCAAGTCATCAAGTTACTACGACTGGACAAATCGTCACATTAGTGAGCAGTAGTTCCATCGCAATTAGGTTGAATTAATTATTAGAGTAGCTCATGATGAGACGAGTCAGTGCTATGGTGCATATTCATAATTAGTCCGATATTTTTACATATTAGAGATATTAACGATAGTCAGCACCTTCGATATTCTGTAAATAGGGTCTGGACTAAAACTTTTTTACCTTACTATTCATAGGGACTTCATTCAGTTTTCTTGTATTCAAGCTATATTAAGCCAAATATATGACGAACTGAACCACTAATGAGAAGGTTTAGACTTTATACATGATTGATCGTAGGGCTCCTATACTTTCAAGTCTTAAATTCTACAATATGTAAAGCATCCATATACATTACATATTAAATCGAATGAGTCCGCCATCCTTACATGTTGCATATATTAATTTAAATAAATTCAAATACTTAGAGAGTAGCCCGTAATTATTTTAGGGTTTTTAGTACAAGCTATTAGTTAGCTTTGTAATAAATATCACATAGTTCTATGATGCGTAGCGCAATAGATAAGCTAGTTCAGCAGTCTGTTATAAGTGGTTCCATTATACCAGTCTGTTTTAAGTGGTCTGTTAATAGGTTTGAAGGGCAAAATAACTGGTTACCTTGGGGTATAGTCAAAGTTTCTTGCTATATATTTTGATGAGTTGAACCTAAAATATATGCTTTGATATTGACATAATCAATTAGACAGTGCGGTTAATTTTGAGCTTAACTTGTGACTTTTTCAAGAGGTATAGTCTTTAATTCTATTTTTTTGCATTCAAAAACTATTTCTGTATCACCTAATAAAAATAGTGAATGTATGATATTACTATCAGGCGTTACGTCTACTTCATGTACCATTATGGTGATTGGTAATATACAACAATTGATATTAACATTCACAATACCGGAATAGATGATTTCTATTAAATCTTTTCCTTGTCTTTGCTCGATCTTCAACGAAATCCTATCATTTTCTAAATCATAGTAAATCGTCTGGATTATGCCTTTATTAAGCGTCTTCTCTCTATTATCTATTCCGTTTAAATCACTTGATAAAATCGGGCTTAACTCATCCCTATATTTAAGTATCTTAGGAACTACTTCATGATAGTAGTACGTAAAATCCCAAGTATGCTCTCCATAAGAATTTACAAAGTGTTTGATGTATTTCATTATAACTATCCTTACATCTGACCCTACCGTTAATCTCGTAGGAAGTAACTTGGAAAATTTTCATCATATAGTTCGATGCCTGTATAGCGCACCGAACCTTATTTGAAAAAACCATAATATCAACGGATGAAATTTCTACTTCCTTTAAGGACAAAATAATGAAGAGGCTGTTTTTATTATCGGGAATTTTATTGATATTAGTTAGTTGTGCTAAGCCAAATATATATGACCCTAATGCTCGAATTAAAGTCAGTATAGATGACGACAAGTATATTATTCCTCTAAATCATATCACTAGACCAGATACTGGCAGTTATGCAAGTTTCGAGACGGATATGGGAGGAGCTTACTTCTTTTGGCCTAGTGGACGAGGACTTACTAAAGAAGATAAAAATCCGAGCGTTTTAGAATATGATGATAATATTATCAAGTTCTATTGGACAGCGAAAAATTCAGGGATTGTAGGCAATGATATGTCTACAAGAGTAGATATCGTAAAAAAAACGAATCGTAAAAATATGGAACAAGATAAATTTAGATTAAAGGCTTACATTGACAACAATGATGACTCAATAATATCTTATACAGGTAATATCTATCCAAATTCGCCAACTACTATTCGCTGTTTGATGGCAACCAACGATGAGCAAAACAGCGTTTGCCAAATGGAATATTTACATCCTATTTATAATAACAACATCTTGCTTGAATTCTCAGGAAAAAACCTAGCTGATTGGCAATCAATTAATACAATGGCTATTAATTATATGGAAAAGTGGCATAAGGATTGAATAGGAAGCAGCGCCTATTTATAAGTCCTAGTAAGCAAGACAATCAGTCGATATTTCAAAGCTTGTATAGAGCATTAAGCATATTCCCATAACAGCGCTTATGGTAAATAAAAATAATGATCCAAAAGCTCACTGCATGTACACAACGAAGTACACCGCGACTACCTAAATAACTCAACATACCGATATCATTAGCCTACAACCAAAGGTTCAAGTCCTCACTAGGGTACCGAAACAGTGAAAGTACCTGATTGGTTCACCGCAGGTATACCCAAAGCCAATAAATGCTTATTCTACAATCACGTTCTCAATCAGGGTCATCTCATCGCCCACTTTAAACGTCAAGTCATGAAAACTGGATCTGATATTTTTATTTTGGTCAGTCTCTGTTGGGTACTGACTTATAGTGACAGTAACAGTATCTTGTCCATCATAGCTTATCGCAGTCAGAGTGCTGTACTTGCCTAGGAGCTGTTGATCATATTGAGTGATGTTATTGGTATTAGAGTCTAGCTCAAAAAATCCTAAATACAGTGAGTTGCTGGGTAGATTTGGATTGTCTAGAGTAGACAGTGTTTCATCTGACACAGCGTTACTATTGGTTAGTGTATAAGGAGCGATAAATTTAACAATGTTTTTATCCTTTGAGCTATTTAGTGCGGTGATATTGCTATAGTCCAGCGACGCTGAATAATTTTTATTATCTGCTAATACACCTCTCACATACGGTTTGCTATCTTGACTGTCATTGGTACCGACAAACTCAGTTAACGCCACTTGATTCTTGTGGTCAGGAAAAGTGATATAAAACTGTCTATCAGTTTCGATATTAAACAGTTTTTGCATGACTTTAGATTGCTCTTTCTTTAATGGATTCTCTAGTCTTGTGTCAGCATACTGGCAGCCACTTAGCGTGATTAATGTGACTAACGCGATGATTGAGCTAGATTTCAAAACATTCATGATATTTTCCTAGAATTTAGGGCTGGTGATTATGATTAACCTCTGACTCTAACTTGTAACTGACGCGGCTGATCCAAATCTCCTTGATACTCAAGACTGGTATTTTGGATTAAATAGTAGACTCGAGCGATAATGAAAGTGTCTGTAATAAGCTGCTCACTTAACCCCAGAACACGGCCAACCAATGCCATCATTAATACAAAATTTCCTTGACCTTGTTCTTGGCATTGCGTCAGTATTTGTTTATCAAAATAATCTTCACCAACAGATTTGACTTCGTTGCTCTCAAAAATTCGCAATAAGCTGTCAGGTCGCTTCGAGGACTTAACGAGCGTTTGCCATAGTTGTGCATATTGCACGCAATCTACGGGATTGATCTTTTTTTCTTGATTATGCAGGAAGTCTAACATTTCAAGAGAACAGGCACCCACTCCACGTAGCATAAGAGTAGAGAGGTTATAGTCGTTAATACTGATATGGTAGAGTTTATGCTCATCAATTATATGGCAACACAAATAGAGTAACGACCGTTCAGGCGCATTATCTCCATGCCATATAACCACTTTGTGGTAATGAGTAAAGTTAAAGTGACATAATTTACTGATGTCTTTAGTAATATCTATTAACCATTGATCTTCAATAGTTGCGTCAGCGAATTCTTCGAGATGCGCTATTTGTAACATATCAAATAGATAGTTGGCTCGTTGGTTTAACAGTTGATGATCATTGACTTTATTACCATCATATAAAGGGCCAATGGCCAAATAGTCATCAAAGCACAACACTTGGTTTGTACCATCAAGCTTATTTTGTTCGAAATAATGTTTTAAAGTGCCAGAAGCTGATGCGCCGTTAGCAATATGAAGGGTAAGCATGACGTATGTCCTGTTTGCAAAAATAAGTGTCGAAAAGAAAAGCTTAATTTTTCATCGAGCACTGTTCTTAAGCTTCTTTATCTATGATTGCTTCGCTTATTCTTTATATATTGTTTGACTGAAATAATAATTAGAGCGATCAAAATTGGATAAATAATGAATATATCTACTCTTATTATCGCTCCAACTTGTGTTCTAGACCATATGCCTATATAAATTTCCCATACAATATAAAGTAGTATGGCGATTATCGTTGCCATTTGCACTTTGGTAATTTTTTTCACAGGTTTTCTCTCTTATTTATTCTGAAGATAGGTTGGAAATGCAGAAGCATGTACAAATATTTTAGATTGCTCATCCCATCTCCAGTATTTTTGCGTTTCTTCAGTATCGCCTGTTGGGGTCGGAATTACCCATACTGACGTTAGAATATTGCTTTCCTGTTCAAATGTAACATATGTGCCATTACCACCCCATTCTTTATCTTCTGGTAAAGGGTAGACCATACCATTTCGGCTATCCACCATCGCACCACTGACACAACCCCATGTTATTACTACGTAATGGCTTGCAAAATTTACGTCCTGTTTCGCATACTCCTCACTAATTACAGTTCTATAACGTTTTGCAATTGGATGACTGTCGAAATTTATATTCGATTTTTCGATAGCTATTGGTTTAGCTTTTACCAGCGCCGTCTCTTCAAGTACAGTATCAATAGCGGTAGTATGCATAAGATCCGTATTTGTACAAGCAGTTATGAATACAGTTAATGCTAAAATTAACTGTATTTCAAAGTTTTTATATAGCACTTGCTTTATCCTATTATCCAGTAAACTTTTAAGAGGAGTTTAAAACTCATTAACCGTGTCAACTACAAACTGACGAGAAGCTTCCCCATCCTTCATATCATACTGAATTTGGCGTGTTTTACCTTGTGGATTGGCATTGCTATCGTCTTCTAAATAGAGTGGGAAACGTCTAACCAATACATTCTCAACCAATGCAAACGCATCGTGCCCCATATAACCTTGTTTGAGTGTATCAGTCAGCTCTGGATAAGAGACTTCACTCCATGACAGCCCTTTATTACTCGAATAAGCAACCACGTCACCATATGAGCCACTACCCACGCTTTGGGTGAACACCAGAATTTCAGGATATCCATCGCCATTCATATCACCCACATCAGCACTAACAACAGGATCGCTAATTGGTCGCTCGATAATGTCTTCGCCCATTGACTGAATCTGCAAGATATAGCCACCATTACCGTCAGAGGTGCTGGTCACTTGAGTAGAAAAATCACCATAGTTGAGTGAGGTAGCGTATTGCGAGTTGTCCAATTGTCGAGTATCCAGCGTATCGCTTAATTTTTGATATACGCCACCAAGCGTTGCACCGCCGCTACAATAAAAAGCTGTTTTTTGTAGACGGGATGTTTCACCTTCAATGGATAAGCTATTGTCGTTAAAGCGAAAATAAACGGGATTATTATCTACCCAAAACTGATACCGTCCATCATGAGCCTTATGAAGTACGGTGTCTAATGTACAAGTAGGTTTCTTTTTGTCTATGCGAGAACGAATAGACACACTAATAGCATCTTGACCAGCATCACGTACGCTGATCGCAAACCAGTCGTAACCCTCGTTACGCTTTGTATAGCCATCTGTGACGTAATCGCCCGTTATATTGTTAGTATGTTTATCGGTTGAGGTTGTCGTCGGTAGGTCGTTATGTAAAACCGTTGTTGTCTCAAGGCCCTGTGTATTAGTGTTCTGGCACGCAGTCAGACTTAATAACAGCATGCTTGGCAGTAACGTTTTTCTCATCATAATTTTTATTCCTTCAGAAGATCGTTATATGGGCCATTCATATAGTAGAGCCTTTATAAAAGTGGTACAGTAGTTTTAAAATAAATGAAAAGTAAAAAGATTATGACTTATTCAGCAGACTTTCGAGCTCAAGTGATTAAAAGTGTCGAACAACAAGGCATGAGTA
>NZ_CAJHBH010000059.1:0-13662 GCF_904846585.1 Psychrobacter sp. H7-1 | reverse complement strand
CCTAACAGGCTGCGGGCCTCTTCCCTAAGTTGTTAGATGCACTTTTAGAGGAAGGGAAATTGTTTGTTATTCCTGAACGTAGAAAGCGATCTTGCCCGAGGGTAGTTAAGGGTAAACCACAAAAATATCCCAAAAAAAATACCAGTCAGCCTTAACTGACTGGCATTAGACCTAGGTCAGCGTTTTTTTATGTCACAAGTAGAGCAGGCGCCGCAACTGACTTTATTTGCGAGCCCGCTTCCAGTTAAAGCCCCAACCAAAGGCTTCATCCATCTGCTGATGGCCGGAGAAATAGCGGTTAATACGCTCCACATTAACACTGCCATTTTGGTTCATTAACCGAGCAACGGCACACATGCCTGAGGCGTTATTGCCCTCCGTCATCCGTGTCTCAATAGGCGGTTGGTCGGGGACATAAATGGTGACTGTGCCATCGGTTTGCGCCCAGTTGGGTGCCCCTTCGTAGATAAAGGCGAAGATAAACACCTCTTTGATATCGCTCCAGCGAGCACCATTGATATCGAGCCATTCACCGTCTAGGCTTTGGCCGGTGCGGTCATCGCCGCGCAGTAACACATAAGGTGCTCTTTGAAGATCACCAAATCGGCCGCCGAGTGCCTGAATTAAGGTGCGCTCGCCATTATTTAGGTGCACCATCGCACCAACATCAAGGTCTATACCGGTTGATTTTGCGGCAAACAAATCGTTTAAAAAGCCTTTCTTTTTAACCGCTGTATTAGCTCCGCTAGCGTTCTGGCGATTCCAGTTTAGGTTGACGGTGATTTTGCCAAAATCATCTTTTTTCTTCAGGTTAATACTGGATTGATTTTTGGTCAGGCTAATTTTGGATAAATTAACCGAGCGCGGCGCAGGTGAGCTGGGTGCCGGTGCGCTAATAGGGGGCGGCATTTGTGAGCTTCGGTTCTGAGCCGGTGGCGTTGCTACAGGACTAGGTGCAGGCGCCTCATCAGCAATGTCTACCCCAAAATGCTCAGACAGTGGCTTCAATCCGCCATCAAATCCTTGCGAGATAAATCGAAATTTCCATTGGCCTTGGCGGCGATAGCATTCCCCTAAGATAAGTGCTTTTTCGCTGCGATTGGCACTTTGTACATGGCAGGTCATCAGTACAGTTGTACCTTGGAGCACTTGCAATTGAATATCGCCCAATTGTGATAAAGGCTGATTGCTTGAAAAAGCCAAAGCAATTTTTTGGATAGTTTGTGGCTGCGTAGGTAGGCTGATGTCAAAAAACGCATCAGTATCGTGGCCGCGATGGCTGACACTGCCATCATCGCTGCGGGTCTGACCATAAAACACCATGTCGCCGTCACCGCGCACCTTGCCAGTTTCGGCTAAGCGGTAGGCAGCGAAATCAATGGGCTGGTCACTTAAAATACGTACACTAATATTATCGGTGGGTAGCGGCGCATTGGCACCGGCAATTAAAGTTTGACTCATAATAACTCTCCATAGAATGAATAAAGGGGGCAGCTTAGCCTTCCTAGCCTACTGTGCTTAAGTTTGGCCATGATTTGTTAAGGCGATGACCAGCTTTGTCTACTTATAATGATTTTGGTACTGTGATAGTAGTCTAGCAGATTTGGCTTTAACGAAAGGCAAATTAAAAAGCAGGTTAAAGGGCAGGCTAAGGGGCAAGCTAAAGGGCGAAGCAAAAGAGAGAATAAACGCATAAAAAAGCGATTATTTATCCTAAAATGTGCCTATAATGCAGCTGTTAAATAGAGGCAGTGAGTCGTTGGTATTTTTATTAAAGGGTTATCTATGTGTCCGTCCACGTTTAGTTGTGCGCCCAGTGTTTGGCTTGCTGAAGGGCAGTCGAGTCAGCGTGATATGCTACAAAGTTTACAGCAATTAAAGCGGCGCAGTATAACGCCATTTGAAGTTATTGCCTCACATCGTTCGCAGCGCCCGGAGATTTTTGAGTTTGCTGATCACGTCTTTATCGAGCCAAGCGTCAAGCAAGAGCAACAAAGCGGTTTGGCGCGCTGGCAGTTTGTGTTACAGCACGCCATTAAGGCCAATACCAAGGTGCTGTTAACAGGTCGCAATAGCATCACTTATGAGGCGCAGCGAGCTCAGTTTGAGCAGGCGGGTATTCGTCTGCTAACGGGCGCCACCTCGACTGAGATGCTACAAAAAATCGATGACAAATTTGCCTTTATGAGTCATTGTCAGGCGCACAACATTGCTGCGGCAGAAGGCTGGAGCTTTGATACAGTAGATGAGCTTAAGCAATTGATTGAGACCCATGGTCATCAGCCGCTTTGTGTGAAGCCAATTAGTGGCATATTTGCCCAAGGGTTTTGGTGTCTAGATACCCATGCTCAAGCCTCATTGGACGTACAGAGCGCAAGCTACGACAGCTTTGAGCATCTGTATTTCACGGATAATCGCAGAATCACCACCTCTGAGTTTATTAGTGCTTATTCTAACAGCGTTATGGTAAAACAGCGGCCGATTCCGATGTTGCTCATGCCTTATTTGCCTGGCAAAGAGTACTCTATTGATGTGGTCTGTGAGCGCGGTGAAGTGTTGGCTGCTGTGACCCGTTATAAGGTCGGCAAGGTACAGCATCTAGGCTATGATGAGTCAGTAATGGCGGTAGTTATCCCTTTAATTCGTGCCTTTGGTTGTGACGGTATTGTAAGCGTACAGACCAAGGCTGATGAGGCGGGTAATCACAAAGTGCTTGAGATTAACTCACGTCCTTCAGGGGGTATAGGGTATACCGTACACAGTGGTATCGATTTAACCCAGATCGCCTTTGGCTACTGGCTAGGAGTTGAAGATAAGCCAGATTTGCCGCTCATCACGACACAAATAAAGCCCTGCCAAGTACGCTCTATTATGTGTAGTGTTTTGATTGAGCCCAGCGAGTAGCCATTAAGCGAGTAGCCCTCGCATAAAATTGATCATTGATAATTTGTAATATCTGACCCATTACGGCGCCGGATGTACGCATCATATAATTCGTGTATTACAGAGCGCCAAAGGAAAGTTTTGACCATGACCTGCGATAGCAAACATCCCTCAACTGATTCACTGTCTTATCAACAAAAGCGGGTAGAGCTGCCCAGAGGCACGCTTGACTTAAGCTATCGGCTAAGTGGTGAGCACAGCTATCAGCTTGATGACCTGCTGGGATTTGCGCAGCGTATTAATCCGAAGCGGGCGTTTTTGTTTGTCTCCAAAGTACTGGGTCGACATATTCCGGTATCGCCTCAGATCATGCGCCAAGCTTTTAGCCATTTGGCTCATACGGTGCCGGATAATTTGCCTGAGCCGATAGTGGTGGTGGGTATGGCTGAGACCGCAGTGGGACTGTCAGCAGGCGTGCATCAAGCGTTACAGGAACGTTATCCCAATGCGCTGCTGCTCAACTCCACCCGTCATGCTCAGCAGCAAGCACGCCTACTGACCACCTTTAGTGAGGACCATAGCCATGCGAGCACCCATCTGATTTATCAAAGCGATGAGCCGCACATACAGGCGCAGCTAATGGCCAGTAAGACCTTGATTATGGTGGATGATGAAGCCTCAACCGGAAATACTTGTGTCAATGTGGTCAGTGCCTTAAGAGAGGCGGGGCTCACTGAGCTTGAGCAGGTACATTTGGTAACTTTGGTGGATTGGTCGTTAGGACAAGCAGACAATGATGACCATATCGCTCTTCGCTTAGAAGGGATAGCCTTTGAGCGTCATCACTTGATGGCTGGCGACTGGCAATGGACCGATGCGCCCGACCCACAGCCGATTACTATGCCCAGTGTCGATACCACTGACGCCGGCAGTCAGCCGCTGTTAGCAACTGGCAACTGGGGGCGTCAACCTACCTTAGACAGCACCGAGGGCTTTGCTCATTTTTTAGCACGCTTTAAGCAGGCTTATCAAAGAGCACGTGGCATTGATGTGGTCAGCGACCCGTTTATTAAGGATAGCGGCACCATTGATAATGCTCAGTCTACGCGAATTTTGGTGCTGGGAAGTAATGAGTTTGTGTGGTTGCCTTTTTTGTTGGCAGAGTGGATAGAGCAGCAGGCGCTGACGACATCACAAAGTCGTGCACAGGTGAGCTTTAGCGCTTTGACCCGATCACCGATTGCTTTGGGCGGTGCCATTGACGCAGTACTAAGCTTCCAAGATAATTATGGTCTAGGTATGACCAACTTTGTGTATAACGTGGTCCCTGAGCAGTGGGATATCATTGTGCTGTGTGTCGAGACACCCACTGAGAGTGTCGATGCGCTGTGGCATAACTTAGATAACGTGATTGTGGTGAGTCCCTAACGATGACGATCAATACCCATAGCTTAACGCCCTTTATGCCCGACTCGTTAATCATCAAGCCTTATGCATTGATGGATTTGGATGACACCTTATTTCAGACACAACGAAAAATTGCAGCGTGGCAGCTACCGACTGCTGAGCCACATCATTTGGTATATGCCGCCGTCAATAAACAAGGTGAGCCATTAAGTCTTATGACCCAGCGCCAGCAGCTGTTTTTTAATTGGTTACTCGCAAGTACGGAGCTGATTGTGGTGACAGCTCGTGACCGACATGAGATTAAACGGGTAGTGCTTAACTTTAGCAGCTGGCAAGTGCTGACCCATGGCGCCCTTATCTTACAGCCCTCAGGGGAGCCATTAAAGGCTTGGCAACACCAAATGGGCGCAATCTTAGCGCCGCTACAAGCCAAGTTACAGCAGTTAATAGCGATAATTGAGGCGTATAATCACAGACAGCAAGGGCCATTAAGACTGGCGCTGCATCACGATGATTTTGTGGCACCAGGCACTGACTCCAGCGATGACTCATTGAGCGAGATGCTGATTTATTTGGCCATCAAGCATCACCAAAAAGATGCCATGGCTTTACAGCAATTTGGTGAGTGGCTGCTGGCTGAGCACCCCCAGTTGGCCGATGATTTTTATATCCATAGCAATGCCAATAATTTGGCCATATTGCCCAAGGGTATCCATAAACGTCATGCGGTAGCCTACTTGCTTGAGCAGCATTTAGACCACGCTCGCCCTAGCTTTGGCTTTGGCGATAGCTTGGCAGATTTACCTTTTTTGCAGCAGCTTGATTGGTACGGCACCCCCAATCATGGTCAACTTCATGACCATATTCATGTGCTTTAAATACAGCCTATTTTCAATCTACCCTCGCTAACACATCGCCTTGTTTAAACATACTTTTTAAATATAACCGTTTTTAAATATAACCATTTTTAAATATAAAAGATAAAGCAGCTAAGCTATGGATTTACACAAAACAACGCCGCCATCAGACATTACTTCGTATTGTGGCAGCTATCTGCCAAGCGATGTGACTTTGTTATTAGACATTGTTGATAAGTCGGGTGTTAGGGATGTACCGGTGGCACAAAAAGAGGCGCTGATTCAAAGCGGACAGCAGCATTACTCAGACATGCTGACTTTAGAAAAAGCGCCTTCTGACGCCCATGAGCAGATGTATCAACAGGCGTTACAGCAAGGAAAGTTACGCTTGGCGCAGGATATTATTCGGCTTAGTACCACTTTAAAAAGCTTGTTTGAGACGCAGATAAATAGTCGGTCTCCACTGATTTTGGTGAGTTTGGTGCGGGCAGGATTGCCAATAGGGGTTTTGTTACAGCGGGCTTTAAGCGATGGTAGCGCACCTTATCATTTGCCCAGTCAGCATTATGGCGTCAGTATTATCCGTGATAGAGGGCTAGATCCAGTGGCCCTCACCAAAATCTTGAGCGCTCACCCCACAAGTCCAATAGTCTTCGTCGATGGCTGGACCGGTAAAGGCGCCATTTATGGTGAACTGTCACGCAGCTTAAAGGCTTATTTGGATAAGCATTGGACGGCAGATGCAAGCTTTAGCAATGTGTTTCATCAAGGCCGTGGTGTGGTTCCCTTGTTAACCCTTGCTGACCCTGCGGGCGTGGCGTGGTTATCGGCCAGTAATGAGGATTGGCTGATACCTTCAGGTCTGCTTGGCAGTACCGTCTCTGGCCTGATATCACGAACCTTGTATAGCGCCCCCAATCACGACTTAACATCCGGCTTACATCAAAGCGTGATTTATCATGATTTGGCGCATAAAGATCACAGTTTAAGCTTTATCGAGGCCATAGAAGACATGCGCCATCAGCTGCTTTTGCAAAATGCCAACACAACCGCTTTGCCGACTTATGCAGCCCCGCGTTATCATGCGCAGCGTATTATTGAGACGTTGGCCAATCGCTATCAGATTAGTAACATCAATCGTATTAAGCCGACCATTGCTGAGGCTACCCGAGCCGTGATGCGGCGTGATCCTGAGCAGGTACTATTGGCCAGTGCCGATCATCCTGACACGGCATTATTAAGGCATTTGTGTCAACAAAAGGGGGTGGCTGTGACGGTGATTGGCGAGCAGATTTTGCCGTATCAAGCGGTCACCATCATCAAAAAACGTGACCAATAGCCCTGCTACATATCAAAAAAAACCAAATCCTATCGCATAAGCTTTATATCTAATCGCAGTTTTTCTAATCTTAGAGTGTATATCATGACCCCGTTACCCCCTTTAATTACCTCAGGTGTCTCTGACAGTAATGCGCCCAATATCGCTATGAATGAGCCGAATTTTTTGAGCTCAGTAAGTGCCATATCCGAGAGCGCATTGCACCCTTATCAGTTAGGGGCAAGCCTGTACATGCCTGCCACACGCGAGGATGTCTGGGCGGTGATTAGCCGCAGCAAACTGCCAAATTTAGACAGCGTCATTATCTGCTTAGAGGATGCGGTGAGCGAAAGCGATGTGCCTTATGCTTGGAGTAACATACAAAAGCTATTGTCACATTGGGCCAGTGTTCAACAAGATACGCCGCTTAGCGTATCGCACAGTCAGTGTGTAAATCAGATAGATGAGGCCACAGGCGTTCAAATATCAGCAGTACAAAAGAGCAATCGACCGCTGGTGTTTATTCGCCCGCGCAATCCGCAGATGCTAATGCAGCTTGCCGCCTTGCCAAACATTAATCTGGTCGATGGCTACGTGCTGCCCAAAGTGGACATGGACAGTCTGTCTAATTGGCGCTTGGCCTGCCAGCAGGTGCAAGAGGACAGTCTATTAATGCCCACTTTAGAGACCGGCCGCTTATTTGATCCGGCACACAATCAGGCCCTAGCCACGGCCTTAGCGCATGCCTTTGATGAGCGGGTATTTGCATTACGCATTGGCGGCAATGATTTATTTTCTACCCTGCGCTTGCGTCGACCCAGCACTCAGACCATTTATGAGACCCCTATGGGCACCTTGATGCATCAGCTTATTGGGACTTTTGTGCCACAAGGCTATTATTTGACGGCACCTGTGTGTGAGTACTTTGATAATACCGCTTTGTTTATCCAAGAGCTTGCCACCGATGTCTCACTCGGCTTGGTGGGCAAGACGGTCATTCATCCGGCGCAAATTGCCTTGGTACAGCAGGCTTTTTCGGTATCTACGCGGGTATTAGAGGAGGCGCAAGCTATCTTGGCTCAAGATGCCAAAGCGGTATTTAAACACAACAATACCATGCTCGAGCCTGCCACCCATTATGCTTGGGCAGTACAGACGGTTAAGCGGGCTCAGATATTTGGGGTATTGGCCAATCAGATGTTGTAGGCTGGTGGCAGCCTATGCTTGTAGACTATTCTACCCGCCCATCATGAATGGTAATGACCTGATCGGCATGCTCAGTCATCGCTGGGTCATGGGTCACCACCACCAAGGCCGTCCCAGACTGCTGCTGTAGCTCCAATAATAAGTGCATCACTTGCTGCGCATTTTGTTCATCTAAGTTACCGGTGGGCTCATCAGCGAAGATGATTTTGGGACGGGCGACCAGGGCGCGGGCGAGTGCTGTGCGCTGCTGTTCACCGCCTGAAAGCTGATGCGGTAAGCTGTCACGGCGGTGGGTAAGACCGACCGCTGTCAATAATTGCACCACCCGCTCTGGGTCAGGACGACGCGCAATATCCAGCGGAAACGCGATATTTTCAGCCACGGTTAAGGTTGGTAATAAATGAAATGACTGAAACACAAATCCCATATCCTGCTGACGTTTTTGTGCCAATTCATCCTCGCTTAGGGTAGTGAGGTTTTGGCCATCAAGCCAAATCTCTCCACTATCTGGATAATCAAGTCCTGCCAGTAGCCCCAGCAAAGTTGACTTGCCTGACCCTGATTTTCCCATTATGACGACAAACTCACCAGCGTCAATCGATACGTCGACACCTTTTATGATGTCGGTCTTGGTATCGCCGATTATCACGCTTTTGCTTAGGTTGCGTGCCGTCAGTAGGGGCGAGGATTTAACATCGCTGTTTGGATTATCGATTTGGCTGCTCATAAAGTCTCTTTAGTCAGGGGACAAATAACAAGGTAATTAAGCAAAGTAATTAATCAAGGTGGCTTATTTATAGCGTGTGCTATTGAGCGGTCTGGGCCTGTTTTTGTGCTGCGACCTTTTCAAGCGCCGGTTTAAGCACCGGCAAGATGTTGTTATTGACGATACGCGCGTAGCCCTCTTTGGTGGGGTGAATGGCATCGGCCTGATTGAGGCTGGCATCACCGCCAACGCCGTCCAAAAAGAAAGGAATAAACACCACACCGGTGTCTTTAGCAATGTTGGGATAAATGGCCGAGAACGATTTGACGTAGTCATCCCCTAAGTTGTCATAGATTTGCATACCGCCAAGCACCACCACGCTGCCCTGGTCCTGTAAGCGCTTAATGGCCGTGCGAATATTGCTATCGATAGTCGCCACATCGATACCCCGCATGGCATCGTTGGCGCCTGTGGTCAAAATAGTGATGTCAGGTTTGGTTTTTAATACCCAGTCTAAGCGGTTCACCAATCCGGTGCTGGTCTCGCCGCTTAAGCCAGAGTTAATGACTTTGGCGTTGACATAACCGGCCTGTTTTAATGCCGCTTCTAATTGGGCGGGGTAGGCCTCAGTTTCGGGCAATCCTAATCCTTCTGTGAGTGAGTCACCGAGGGCCAGTATGGTAATTGGCTGCTCCATAACTTCAGCTGGGGCACTACTTTGTACGCTTGTGGTGGATTGTGATGCGGCGGGTGCGCTGGTGTTGGTCTGGGTCTTGGCTGTGGGCGCAGACTCAGCTTGTGACTGAGTGGCCGTCTTATCATTTGAGCTGGGCTGGCAGCCCATTAACAGAGCACTTGCAATAACAGCAGCGGATAATGGCTTAAAAAACGGCATCGACATGGCTTTTTTTACCCCAATAGTATGAATGACAAAATAATGAAATCTTATGTGAGCCCATACTAACAGGGGGCAGGCGCTTTGGCTGTTTATGAATGGTTATGAGCGTGTGAAATTGGCGCGCACAGCATAGATGCACTACTGACCTTGACTATTTTCATCAAAGACTATTTTCATCAAAGACTAAGGCAGTTAACACATGATCACGCCACTGCCCATTAATCTTTAAGTAAGACTTGGCATAGCCTTCTTGTTCAAAACCAAGCGTATTTAACAGCCGCGCACTTCGATGATTATCAGGCAAATAATTGGCCATAATGCGGTGTAGTCCATAGTGCTTGCGCACGTACTCAAGCGCCTGACTGAGCACCTCGCTCATAATGCCTTTGCCTTCATAGTCTGAGTCTATTGAATAGCCCACATATCCGGCCTGAAATACCCCATACATAAAGCCGCTAAAGTTAATCACGCCTATCACCTGTGTGCTGTTTTTTGAGGTGAATAACATAGAGATGCCTTGGCGCTGACGGTGCATATCTAGTGCCGCTGCAATACGTGCTTGTACGCCCTCTAAGGTGTAATAATCGGGCTCACGGGCGGGCTCATAAGGTGCCAGCCGTGTCTCATTGGCCGTCAGATACGCTTGCAAGGGCTGCGCCCACTCTTGGCTTATTAGATACACCTCGGTGCTATCGGTACCAAACAATTTATTCATCGCGCTGTGAGGCACCGTCTCAGTAGTAGAGGGCATGGCTATTATTTCCTAGACAGGGCAGTAAGTGTTAACATCAGCTTTATGTCGCAACAGCGGATGCAACAAGAACTGATGTAACAACAGCGGATGTAAAACAGCCTGTTATTGGGCGTCATATAAGCTGCGTACCACTTCACCAATGACTTTAATGCCCGATGCCAACGTTTCATCACTGGCGGCAATACTCATTCGGATGCACTGATGGGCGTGCGGATAATCGCTGATGTCTAAGCCTGGGAAGAAGTGTTCACTTGGCACAATGAGCGTGGCTTTTTGTTTTAACAGCTCGTAAAGCTCTGTGGTGCTAATGGGTAAGTCCTTGAACCACACCCACAAGAAAATCGCCCCTTCAGGCTTGTGAATGAACACTGGATACTCACCCAGCTGCTGTTTTAAATGCTCGATGGCAAGCTTAGCTTTTGCTGCATAAAAGGGCTGGATGGTCTCATCACACAGCTGCTTTAGGCTGTCGTCATTAAGTAGCGGTCCGGTAATGGCAGCCCCAAAGCGAGTGGGGGCCAGATTGACCACAGCGTTCATGGCGCTCACGGTTTTTACCACTTCTGGGGCGGCAATAATGATACCGGTACGGGCGCCAGGTAGGCCTATTTTAGACAAGCTAAAGCACAAAACCGTATTCTCATCCCAGTTTAGATTGACATCAGGATAAATAATATTGGGGAAGGGCTCACCATAAGCATTATCGATAATCAAAGGCACGTCGTACTGTTTGGCAAGCTGCGATAAATGTGCCATTTCTTCATCGGTCAGCACATTGCCGGTGGGGTTGGTGGGGCGTGAGCAGCAGATTGCACCAATTTCCCCATTTTTTAGTGCTGGCAAGTTCTCTAAGGCATCAAAGTCAATTTTGTATTTAAAAAAGCCGCTTTCGCCCTCGTGCTCAACCTCTTCAATCTCAGGCTTTATAGCAATAAAGTGTTTGCCATCAATGTGCACATCGCTATAGCCGATATACTCTGGGGCTAGTGGCAATAAAATAGATTTGGTGGTGGTATTGCCTTTTTCGTCTTCGAATTGACCACCAAACAAGTTAAACAAATAGAAAAAAGCATTTTGTGAGCCATTGGTCAGCACGATATGCTCAGTGGTAAGGTTCCAGTGGTAATGACGGTTAAAAAAAGCCACCAAGGCCTCGATAAATTTGGCATCGCCTTGCGGATTTGAGTAGTTACCCACTGATTCGATGGCGCCGCCTTCAATGCCGTCTTTTTCCAATGATTTATAGACCTCAAAATAGGCTTCATTCACTTTATCAATGCGTGCTGGATTACCGCCGCCTAACATATTGACAGGTGTTGGGCTTTTTAGGGCGTCGCCTAGGTCGTCCATAAGTTGAGAGATGGCGCTGGTTTGGGTGAATTGCTGTCCGTATTTTGAAAACTTCATAACAGTACCGTTTAAGTTATTTTTAGATTAAAAGTTAAAATTATTGACTTAGAGTAGTCGCTAAGCGGGCTTGCCGTCAATCATAATAGGACGACTGGCAAGCCAAGCGATAATTAAGTTAATGATGGTCAGTATCAATATAAATAATAAAGGGCCATCCCAGCCGCCAGTTGCTTCATGCAGCCAGCCTGCGCCAAAAGGACCGGCGAAAGCCACCAAGTAAGCCACGGTCTGAGCCATCCCCGACAGTTTACTGGCTTGGTTTGGGCTATAAGTGCGTAAAGAGAACAGCATGATACATAGGGTAAAAATACTGGCACAGCCAAGCCCCATAATAGCGGTCCACAGCCAAGCTAAGTGAGGTGATAGATAGGTAATACCGACTAGGCCAATGACATTGAGTATCGTGGCGGCAATGGCCACAGTCTGAATTTGCATCCCGCGGCGAATTAGCCAAGTCATACCGATAATGGCAATGGGCGCCATAAACTGGAACACCGAGCCCATGCTACCGCCCTCAACCTCACTTAAGCCTTTACTGATCCAGATGGAGGGTAAAAAAGCGGCCACGGTATAAAATAACAAGGATTGTAGCCCCATAAACACCGCCATTTGCCAGGCCAGTGCTGATTTCCAAATACAGATGTCCTCTTGCGCTTGCTGCTCTGAGTTCATCACCGCTGCCGGCAGCTTATGAGAGGATCCAAGCCTTAGGCGTAAGATGACCCACGCAATAATGGCAGCAATACCCAATATTGCCCAACCACCCAGCGCCCACTGCCAACCGATCCGCTCAGTCAATGGATAGACCAGTCCCGAGACTATCCCCGCCATCACCGACATGGTTAAGCTAAATAATCCGGTCACTAACGCAATATTGTGCGGGGTTCGCTGCTTGATAACCGGTGCCACTAAGGTGTTGGCAAAACCGATGGCCAATGACAGCAATACCGTACCCACCAAGAAGCCATGCCAGCTGACCCAAGTTGAGCGCATGATAATACCGGCAGTAATGACGAATAGCACCGCAATTAAGGTATTCTCAAGCCCAAAGCGTTTGCCTATCGCCGGAGAGATTAAGGCGCCGAGTGCAAACATTAGCATAGGAATGGCACCCAGCCAGCCAATATGGGTGGCATTGATATTGAGTGCGTCTTGGACCACAGGCGCTATGGCACCGAGTGCCACGATGGGCGAGCGCATATTGCTCGCCATCAGTAATATGGCGATGACCACCAGCCAAAATACCGCAGGTGGTGTCTTTTGACCCAAAGTATGGGCGGGCTGGGAGGCGTTAGGCGTCGTCGCCTTAGAGCTGAGACTGTTTTGGGCAGAGGTAGAATGCGACATAATAGACCACTTACTTGTGACAGACGGGGTAGAGGTTAGCGGGCATAAAAAAACCACCGCATAGGCGATGGTTTAACTATAACAGAAATGATCGGGGGAACCTAAGCCAGAAAGTTTGAACATTAATAACAGTCTATATTCTCTAGCGGTTTTACTGAGATTTTGGGGTTTTATGGCAGATTTGACTTATCGGGTTTGGTTCATAAGGCTGATTTACCTAGGTCTGCCGCTTTTTTACTATCAAAAGCTTTTTCGTCATTAATCTGTTCACACAAATTAGGATCGTTACCGCAGAACTGACAGGTTTCATCTCCCATCAGGTTGGCCACACGTCCGCAAGAGCCGCGTAACGGCTCTTTTTTTACCATATAGCCGATGCCCATCATCAAGAAAAATAGGACAAAGACGCCGAAGGTAATCAGCAGCATAGGAAGAAGTTGAGCGAGCATAATAACCTCACTTAGATTAAGAGGCTTGGGCGCAGGGCTGACTATAGAGTTGTTGCTAAGTCTATTACTGCTGTGCCACAAGCTAGATTTGTCATCGATCTTTGGGTATCTATTCTACCATATTTGGCTTAAATAGGCGGGGCTGATTAAAATCGCGACGGGTGCGATCAATTCGCCGCCATCTTAATCTAAGCTATAGTGCTTATAAACCCGGTACCTCATAGCTCTAGATATTTAGTCTTTTTGACCAGAGCGTAGCGTTTTCATAGCCGGAGTCTCGACCACTTCCCAGTAAGCTAGAGCATAGGTATCTACACAATTTATCAGTGAGCATAAATTTGATAAAATAGCGCAGTATGGTATAGAGAAAATGACCCTAGATACGAGACTTATTAAACGTTATCAGCAACTCGTACGCAATCACACT
>NZ_CAJHBH010000058.1:0-14759 GCF_904846585.1 Psychrobacter sp. H7-1 | reverse complement strand
CCGATTTAAACCCTATTGAGAAAAAATGGGCACAGGCTAAATTTCTACGCCAAGGATGGATGGAGAATAATCTACCTAAACTATTTCATAATATGGGTTGTACCAATTTTATTTTGGATTGACTATACACCAGACCGTACACATGAGTAAAAAAGTTAAATAAAGGC
This sequence comes from Psychrobacter sp. H7-1, assembly GCF_904846585.1. Classification (NCBI taxonomy): domain Bacteria; kingdom Pseudomonadati; phylum Pseudomonadota; class Gammaproteobacteria; order Moraxellales; family Moraxellaceae; genus Psychrobacter; species Psychrobacter sp. H7-1. Next base: position 14,592 of record NZ_CAJHBH010000058.1, on the reverse strand, counting down.
GCCAGCATTAAGCCCACGGCACCTGAAGTACCTTGTACAACTACCTCACCGGCAGTAGCTGCCATGCCCAAGCCGTTGCCCATAACATTGCGGCGGAACGAGAGGGAGACCACACACACCAGACCGACCAAAGACACCCCCAGATAAAACCAATCTAAGCGGGTATGTTCTGTGGTGAGCCAAAAGCCGGTGCTCAAGGCGATTACCCCGAAGACGAACCAAGCAACAATCCATTGCATTGCCCATTTACCGGTCAGATTATCTAGCAGTTCTATACGCATATCAGTCCTAATTATGTGATTGGTGAGATTGAGTTATCGTCATCTGGTAAGGTTTTTTGAGTGTACGGGATGTTATGGCGCAATAAACAGGCCTACTTTCCAAAGATATGTTGATCGATATAAGCAATGGCCTGCTCATAGCGTGCAAAATAATCTGGACTATCAATACGATAAGTTTGGATATTATGACGCGCAAAAATATCAGTCAGTCTACTCTCAAAACGATCTCTGGCGCTTGGGGTACCCAAAGAGCGCATGCCATCATCTATCCACGGGGTGTTATTGGCCAAAAACAAGGTATGATCGAAGCGAAACTCTTCAATACAGGCGGTGACGAACGGATGGGTACGTCCCTCATATTCCTCACAAAAAGCTTGAGTGGTGACAAAATCGGTATCAACAATGGTGACCGGTGACTGAGCTTGATATAAGGTCTCACGCACCGCTTGAGCGTGGTCTAACGCAATGGGTCCGTAGTCGCTGTATTGTAGCCCCTCTTCAGTACCGCCCAAATCTGTGCCCACATACAAGCGGCCCATCTCAAGTACTAAGTCTGCGCCATAGTAGTTGGCAATCTTGTGTGACAATGTGGTCTTACCTGAGCTTTCACCGCCAACGATAGCGACAGTGCGGGTATAGTTGCCACGCGCTTCAGGATGAATAATATCCCAGTTGGCAATGGGGTTGTAATGAATGGCGGTACTGTCAAATTCAGGGTGTAGCGGGGTAGTGGCCACTTGGGTGTTTAGCGCAGAAGTCACTGACGGCTTAGACAGTGGATGGCCTTCAGTGACCAACAATATGGTGTCCTCATCCATATTGAATTTATGTTGGATGTAGTCAATCTTGGCATTATAGCCATCGATATTAATCGTAATGTCCTCGATGCTGTCGTGAACTGGGAACGAAAAATCATCACAGGTGTGAATTTTGATAAAAGGTAAGTCGCTACACGCCATCTGTAACCAGCGTGCCTTATCTTGCAAAGTAACCGGGAACTTTTGATTGGGATTGGGGTGGCGAGTAATCACAATGTGAAGCACCTCAACCATAGATGAGGCGTGCAAAATACTGCGAATATGCCCTAAATGTAGCGGTTCAAAGTGACCAATCATAAGTCCTGACTTTTGCATATACTGCTCCTTAAGAGTGTTAGTTGGATAATATTTTTTTATTTAATGTAGTTTAGCTTAATATTTTTTTGACAAAAATCTATGGGTTTTTAGTCACGTTCAAAAAAGCGTCTGTCATTTTTGTATGCGCTAAAAATCCTTAATAACCCTTTTTAAAACATTGCTTTACCTGTCGATAGCTGCTTTTATAGTTGGGCTAGGATTGTGCAATACTTTGTGGTTATAAAGTTACAAACTTCACCTAAAGTCTCAACAGCAATAGTTAAATCATACGCTATAATTAACTCAGTCAATCAAAGGGTGTAACTTGGGTTTTAATGGTCTTTATTAATCTGTTTGTATCTTGTCTATCATACCTTGAATCCCCATAATATTAAGTAGGATTTATTTTATTTGATATTTTAAGCAGTGGTTTAAGGTTTTAAGCCGTGCTTTATAGGCGATGTGCTTAAACACTAATCTTAGATTGACGCTCTTGTCTTGATAGGGAGAATAACTATGGCAAAACTTAACAAGCTTCATCGTTCGCGTAATCATCGAATGATCGCTGGGGTAATGGGCGGTATTGCTGAATATTTTGGTTGGTCACCTAATCTGACCCGTATCTTATTCGTGTTTATTTCTACGGCAAGTGTGGCAGTACCCGGTATCTTAATCTATTTGATTCTTTGGTTAATTATGCCAAAGGCAACCGCAGACTCTTATGTCTCTTAATTGCCTTATTTAAGACAAGCTATTTATTTTATTTTGCGATTAAAAATACCAACAACAATAACGTCGATATAGATAACTATAATTAAAATACTTAAGTGGTCGTATCTAGGCCACGACAGCACCACTTTCCTCCTGCCTAGATGGGTTACCATCTAGGTATTTTTTTTGTCTATATTTGCATCAATTGGGCTCTGAATATAGATAAAATAGCGATTTTTTAGTAAGGTGAGCGTACCAAAGGTAACCCCTCAAAAAAAAGAGGCTAAGCTCACATTTTTTTGCTGTCTATTAACCCTTATTTTAATCAAAACATGGCGACATTATGACTTTTCAAGAACTCATTTTAACTTTGCAAACCTATTGGGCCAACAAAGGCTGCGTGGTATTACAGCCTTATGATATGGAAGTTGGGGCGGGCACGTTTCACACAGCGACTTTTTTGCGCTCATTAGGCCCTGAAGTTTGGAACGCCGCGTATGTACAGCCGTCACGCCGTCCGACCGATGGTCGTTATGGTAACAACCCCAACCGTTTGCAGCATTATTATCAATTCCAAGTTGTGATGAAGCCCAACCCACCCAATATTCAAGAGCTGTATTTAGGCTCACTAGAAGCAATCGGTATCGATACCTTAACCCATGATGTGCGCTTTGTAGAAGACAACTGGGAGTCGCCAACGCTAGGTGCTTGGGGTCTGGGCTGGGAGGTGTGGTTAAATGGTATGGAGGTGACTCAGTTTACCTACTTCCAACAAGTGGGTGGTCTTGAGTGCTTCCCAGTAACCGGTGAAATCACTTATGGCCTTGAGCGACTGGCCATGTATATCCAAGGCGTAGACAGTGTGTATGACCTTGTTTGGACCGATGGTGAGTTTGGTAAAGTGACTTATGGTGATGTGTTCCATCAAAACGAAGTAGAGCAGTCGACCTATAACTTTGAGCACGCCGATGTGCCTAAGATGTTTGAGCTATTTGATTTTTATGAGCAGCAAGCAGATAAGCTGGTAGAAGCCGACTTGCCGCTGCCTGCCTATGAGATGGTGTTAAAAGCGTCACATACCTTTAACTTGCTTGATGCGCGTGGGGCGATTTCGGTGACTGAGCGTCAACGCTTTATTTTAAGAGTACGTACGCTGGCTCGCAAAGTGGCACAAGGCTATGTACAGGCTCGCGCAAAACTTGGCTTCCCCTTGGCTGCTGAAGAGCACAAGGCTAAAGCGTTAGAGAAGTATTTGCCCAAAGACAACAGCCCAGAGCCTGATCAAGCGGCAAAGTAAGTCCGTATTGTGATTCGCCAGTAACCTTATACCTTGTTAAAAAAATCAGAGACCCTCATGAGTACAATTTTATTTGAATTAGGTAGTGAAGAGCTACCACCAAAAAGCCTAAAGCCATTACGTGATTCGTTAAAAGCTAGTGTTGAGAGCCAACTACAAGAGGCTAATATCAGCTATGACAGCCTAAAGGCCTATGCTGCGCCGCGCCGTCTGGCCATCGAAATTGAAGGCATTAGTGAAAAGCAGCCGGACCGCACTGAACAAAAACGTGGACCTGCAGTAAAAGCCGCCTATGATGCTGAGGGTAAGCCCACCCGTGCTGCAGAAGGCTTCGCTAAAGGCCTAGGTATTGATGCCAGTGAGCTTATCACTATTGAAACGGACAAAGGCGCTTACATTGGCTATGAGCTAACCATTCAAGGTCAAGCCACCACTGAGCTGCTGCCCAATATTTTTCAAACCGCTTTAGACAATCTGCCCATTGCCAAACGTATGCGCTCAGGCGCCAGCCGTGAAGAGTTTGTGCGCCCTGTAAAATGGTTGGTGTTGATGCAAGATGATCAAGTGATTGACGCCACTGTGCAAGGTCTTGACGCCGGTAATCAGACATTAGGTCACCGTTATCACTCTCCAAATCCTATCACTATTGCGCATGCTAGCGACTATCTTAGCGTGCTTGAGAGTGCTAAAGTTATTGCCGACTTTGACCGTCGTCAGCAGCTCATCAGTGAGCGCGTTACTGCCTTGGCCGATGAAGTAAATGCCCGTGCCATCGTACCGCAAGACTTGCTCGATGAGGTGACCTCATTGGTAGATTTACCCGTGGCACTTCGCGCCAGCTTTGAGGAGCGCTTCTTACAAGTGCCACAAGAGGCGCTGATTAGCACCATGCAGGCAGACCAAAAGTATTTTTGTTTAACCGACAGTGAAGGCAAGCTGCAGCCGTATTTTATCTTTATCAGTAACATCGAATCCAAAGACCCAAGCCAAGTGGTCAGTGGTAACGAAAAAGTAGTACGCCCACGCCTTGCTGATGCTGAGTTTTTCTTCTTACAAGATCAAAAACAGCCACTGATCGAGATGGCCGAGAGCCTAAAAAATCGCGTATTCCAAGACAAATTAGGCACGATTTGGGAAAAATCTGAGCGTATTGCCAAGCTTGCTGCCTTCATTGCAGCGACTTTTAGACAGCAAAATATTGCCGGCTACGCAGACATCGACGTGGCACAAGCCACACGCGCGGCCATGTTGTCCAAAGCCGACTTAACCAGCACGCTGGTTGGTGAGTTTCCAGAGCTACAAGGGGTGGCGGGTACTTATTATGCACGTCTAAATGGTGAGCCTGAGGCGATTGCGGCGGCCATTGAGGAGCAGTATTTGCCAAAGTTTAGTGGTGACAAACTGCCACAAACCGCTGTGGGTATTTGCTTAGCACTGGCCGATCGCATTGATACATTAGTGGGTATCTTTGGTATTGACCAAGCCCCTACAGGCTCAAAAGATCCATTTAGCTTACGCCGCTCAGCCATTGGGGTACTGCGTATTTTAATCGAAAAACAGCTGCCCATTAATTTGGTCAGCTTAATTGAGCAAGCCATTTTAAATTACCAAGATAAATTGCCTAAAGCGGGCGAGACCTTAACTCAGGTTATCGACTTTATTAACTCACGCTACCGCGCTATGTATACCGAGCAAGGTGTGAGTGTAGATACCATTCAGGCAGTGCTCGCGATTAACCCACACATGCCGCTTGATTTTGACCAACGCATCCATGCAGTGAATGAGTTCCGCAGCTTGCCACAAGCAGCGACGTTGGCTGAAATTAATAAGCGCGTGGCCAATATCTTAGCCAAATCTGAAGGTCAAGTGGGTGAGGCAGTTGATGAGTCGCTACTGACTGAGGATGCAGAAAAAGCCTTGTATCAGGCGTTAAGTACGGCCAAAACTGAAGTGGCGCCATTACAAGCAGAAGCTCAGTACACTCAGATCTTACAATCTCTTGCCACATTAGAGGTGCCCTTGACCGGCTTCTTTGATAATGTGATGGTCAACAGCGAAGATGAGGCACTTAAAGTCAATCGTTTGACCTTGCTTAAGCAAGTACGTGAGCTGTTCTTGACGGTGGCCGATGTGGGTGAATTACAGATTTAATGTGTCATCTTGATAAGTGCTAATTTAAGGGCATGACGTTTTTGCGTTATGCTCTTTTTTTAGAGCTTAAACAACGTCAAAGACGGCTGTAATATTGTAAGTAAAAGTTACAAGTTAACATTACTCATTTTTGAAATCTTATCGCATAATAGGGTGGCTTAAACTGCTTTGAAATTCTCTGTTACGTTACTTGGGTATGCGCTGTCATGATTGAAAACTGGACACGAGAGCTGGTCACACAGCGTGTGCTGACTGCTACTTTATTGGTCATTTTGTTTATTCTTTGCTTTAGGGTGGTGCAGTTCTTTATTGTACCGGCTTTATGGGCCGCTATTTTGGCCTACGTGACCTTTCCTATTTATAATTTCTTCCATAAAAAAGTCAAACTTAGCCCCAATATTAGCGCCGGTATTATGACCGTGAGCATCTCGCTTATGCTAGGGGTGCCTATTGTATTAGGTCTTTTTGTGCTACAACAAGAGGCCGTTAACCTATATAGTAACTTGTTGTACCGCATCAAGGTTGGCTATGTTGATGTGCCACAAGAGATCAAAAACCTACCGGTCATTGGTCAGCAGATCAAAGATATTTTGTGGGAGATTAATAAAGACCCTGAAGCCTCTTTGAGTGCTTTTAGAGCTTGGTTGCAGTCGCATTTGTATTATGGCAAGGTGGCGCTCGATGTGGCCTTTAGTACCATGGCCAAATTGGGTATGGCGCTTATGACCATCTTCTTCTTTTACCGAGATGGCATCAGCCTGATTAAACAAATTCGCCAAGCGCTGCGTAATATTATTGGCAACCGTATCGACGATTATCTAGACTCAGTAGGCTCCACCACTCAGGCTGTGGTGTATGGCATTGGTCTGACCGCTTTGGCGCAGGCTTTATTGGCAGGTGTCGGTTATTATTTTGCTGGTGCACCCAGTCCTATCTTGTTGACTTTAATGACGTTTGTGGTGGCATTAGTGCCCTTTGGAACCCCTTTTGCTTGGATGGGTGTGTCCATCTGGCTATTAACCCAAGGCCATACGCCAGAGGCCATAGGCTTGGCATTATGGGGGATGCTGGTAATCAGCTGGGTTGATAATTTAATTCGCCCGATTGTTATCTCTGGTGCCACCAAAATTCCGTTTATTATTATCTTTATTGGGGTGCTCGGTGGCCTGACTGCCTTTGGTTTTGTGGGCTTATTTATTGGTCCTGTGGTATTGGCCATTGCGCTGGCAGTATGGCGTGAATGGATTAATCAGCACCGCAATGTTATCTTTGCGCCCTGTTATGCGCAGCTTGATGAGCATCAGTGGAAGCCGGCCGATAGACCCATGGCGTTAGAGATATCGCCCAATGTGGTGACTTTTAGCAAGTATCCCTTTGCCGATGCACCAAAAGAGGAGCCGGATACCTCAGATGACAAGCAGCCTCATAATGACTAGGCTAAAGGACTGACGGCACAGCTGCCAAGAGCAGAACACAGAACACAGATCACTCATTGACCTAAGAGACAGATAACCACAGTGTTAACCTAATGGTCTGTATCACCGCGCTTTTTACTTAAATAAGGACTGACTTTTTTATGCTCACCATTATTGCCGATAGTAACATTGCTCATCTGCACGATTATTTTAATGAGCAGACTCTAAATCATCCTATTCAGGTGATTAGCATGGCTGGACGTGACATTACCGCTGATGCGCTACAACAGTATCAGCCGGATGTACTGCTTATTCGTTCGGTGACGCAGATTGATGCTAAGCTGCTCGATACCAACCAAAGCGTTAAGTTTATTGGCTCAGCCACCATTGGTACCGAACACGTCAATGAAGGCTATGTGAGCCTCAGAGGTATGCGTTTTGCCAATGCCGCAGGCTGTAGCAAGCATTCTGTAGCGCAATATGTGATGAGCGCTATTTTGCAATTGCGCCCTGAATACTGGGCAAGTAATACCAGTCAGTCGGACAAGCCTGTCAAACTAGGCATTATTGGCTTGGGTAATATTGGCAGTACGCTGGCGCGTTATGCGCTAGATTTGGGCTGGGAAGTACTCGGTTATGACCCGTTTCAATCTGCATCTGTGATTAATAACGCAAGCGTTGAGAAAGTGTTAGCACAGAGTGATGTGATTAGCCTACACGTACCCTTGACCCTGACAGGGCATAGCGAGCTGCCCACCTATCATATGATTGATGCAGACGCTTTGGCTAAAATGCCCAGCACCACAATGCTCATTAATACCTCACGCGGCGCAGTGGTTAGTGAAGCGGACTTATTGGCTGATTTAAATCAAAATCCTGAGCGTCAAGTGGTGCTTGATGTGTTTGAAAATGAGCCAACCGTTTCTGCTGAGCTGCTAGATAAGCTAACCCTTGCTACGCCGCATATTGCCGGCTACACCCTTGAGGGTAAGCTGCGAGGTACGCAAATGATATTTGATGCTTTTGTACGCTCTTATGGTGAGAAGGGTGCGGATATTTTGAGTATTAAAGAGACAGATTTAATGGCTGATTTATTGCCTGATAATCCGTATCAGTGGCAGCAGCTAAAAGCTAATCCACAAAAGCTTGCTGAGTTTTATGATATCAAAGCAGATGACAAACTGCTCCGTGATAGTGTCACTACTAATGATAAAGGTGTTAAACAAGTGGCTGGTAAAACCTTTGATGCCCTGCGCAAGAACTATGCGCTGCGCCGTGAATGGTTGTTCTAAATAGACGTCACTTGCTAGGGTAGTTTCAATTAAGAGCTATTTACTAGGTTTGGATAAAGGAGGTAGAGGATGAAAGGATGCTTGGGTTATCAGGTTTTGTTGTCAGGAATGCTATTGATAGGGTCTTATAGTACATTAGCTGCTGACGCAATAGTTTCTGAGAGTTCCGATAATCCAGCTCAAACCCAACAAAGTGTAGTACAAGATGTCGAAAGCGTTGAATCCGTCAATGCCAACAGTGACGGTATCATTATTAATCCCTCGGAAATGCCTAACTATCCCAAGCCCCCAAAGCTAACTTACGAGCAGGCCCCATTTTCACTGGTTAATCGCTATACATGGCAGTTGGTAAACGTTGAAGATTCAAAGCATAATGTAGCGCATGACCATGTTAAATCTTTGACGCTCGATATTCGTCCTAATCAGTTAGTATTTACCGATGACTGTCAGCGCTACGATGTTTCTTTTTTGAGTATGACACCGGGCGATTTTCCGTATAGCTATCGTGATATCGCTATAGAATCGACCTGTCAGAACAAAGAGCTTGATAATCAAAGCATAGCGTTATCAGAGCTTAAAAATATACTAAGAGAAACCGACCCACATCAGTATATTTCAAGAACATTTGGGCTGCAGTGGGTTGACAGTGAAAACCAACCTGTTGATATGTCTAAATTGGCTGCCAGTAAGCTTCCACAAACAGCCTATTTAGCCATCAGCTTAGACATGCCTTCCTACCCTAAAAGCACGACACGTATGATGTTTAAGGGAACGCTCAAACCTATTGCTAAGCCAAATGGCATTGATGCTTTCTTAAGCCAAGACTTCCTTGAGGATTTTAACTGGCGATTGCGTCAAGCGCTTGATAGCAGTGGTCAACCTATCGAAGTGTTTGGTTATGCGGACATTCCAATACTTGGTCAGTTTGATACGACAAAGCGTGATTTATATAACAATGATACCTTCTCCTACGCCAGCTTTTCATCTGATTGTAATGGCATCGGTGGCAATTATGTACTGACCCCAGATAATAATTTATTGATTGGCTATGGTGTTCAAACGGTCATGGGGTGTGGTACGATGCGTGAAAAAGCGGAAGATACCTTGCGAGAGCTGATGCACCACTCAACCAGTCATTTAACCCTAAGTTATTATGTCAATGCTAAACATAGCAGTGATGAGGCCAATAAAAACTCTCAAGTCAAGACATCAAGCGGCACCTATATGCTGACTCAAGACTTTGAAACTGGTGAGCAGTTGATATGGGAGGCAATCGATAAGCCTGCATATTCGGGACAGTAGTTGAATTTGGTGTATTAAAATCAAGTCAGCAGGTTTTTAGTCTTTTACTTTAGTCCACACATATTAAGTACTCAGTTCAAAATAACAGGATACGGCAAAACAATTATGTCGAATAGTCATATCGTCCAACCAACAGGCTATCACCCAACTATGAGCCTAGAGATGGCTTTTAAACGTGCCCAGCTAATGGCCACTTTGCGTCATTTTTTCGCGGAGCGTCAGGTGTTAGAGGTGCAGACACCGTTGATGTCGCAGGCGGGCAATACGGATGTGTTTGTGCCGTCTATTTCGACCAATATCACTGTTGCCGATAAACCAAAAACTTATTATTTACATACATCGCCTGAGTTTGCGATGAAGCGTATGCTGGCGACGTGGAAAGTGGCTATGTATCAGATCTGCTCTGTGTTTCGCGACAACGAGGTGGGTCGTCGCCACAACAGTGAATTTACCATGCTTGAGTGGTATCGGCCGGGTTTTAACTTAGAGGCGTTGGCCGCTGAGCTGTCTGACTTACTGGCTGTGGTATATGGGCAGCCACAACCTTTAGCCCACTATAGCTATAGCCAAGCATTTATTGATTATGTGGGTATTCATCCCTTGAGTGCTAACCTTGAGTTGATTATCAATGCTGCCAATGAGCAGGGGCTGGGTGGGCTTGACTTAGGTGAAGACCGTCAAGGCTGGCTTGATGTATTATTTAGCCATCTTGTAGAGCCTAATCTGGGCCATGATATGCCAACGATTATTACCGACTATCCGCCTGCTACTGCGGCTTTAGCTAAGCTGGAGATAGATGAGCAGGGTAATGAGGTGGCCAAGCGCTTTGAGCTGTATATCAAGGGTATAGAGATTGCCAATGCTTATGATGAGTTGGCAGATGGGGCTGCGCTGCAAGCTCGGTTTGAAGCGGACAATGCAGAACGGATCCGCCGCGGATTACCGGTGATGCCCATTGATGAGCGTCTGGTAGCCGCGTGCGATGAGCTGCCAGCCTGTAGCGGCATTGCGCTGGGCGTCGATCGTCTGTTAATGGTGGTAACGGGCGCTGCAAGTATTGATGAGGTTATTGGGTTTGGTATTGGGCAGGCGTAGGGAGTTTAGTCATAAGCGCACACGACCACTTGCATCAATGACTAAAATAGTCATAAAAGACGCACCGTTAATTTAGGCAGAAACACGAAGCTTAACGCACCAACTTATTAAGCCCATCAGCAAACTGCTTTTTATCTTTATCCGAATACGGTTTTTGACCGCCCATTTGGGTTAAATCCAGCATGCCCGTTGAGCGCATGGTATCCATAAAATCACGGGCATTTAGCTTCTGCTTAATGTTGTTTTTGTCATAAATAATGCCATGTGGGGTTAGTACCTGACCCCCGTTATTTAGCACATCATTGGCCAAAGGGATATCGCTGGTGATCACCAAATCACCAGGTGACACATGATCGGCAATATAGTCATCTGCCACATCAAAGCCTGACCCCACCACCTTCATGCTAATAAGCGGAGACTTGCGCACTTTAATCGGCTGATTGGCGACAAATATTGCCGGAGTATTGGAGCGAATAACCGTCTTGGTAATCAGATCTTTCACCACCAAGGGGCAAGCATCGGCGTCAATCCAGATGGTCATGCCCGCTTGTGGTTTGGCCAGATTGGCAGCTTGAGTATCTAAGCTCAAGACTCGAGCCCCATCTTATTAGGCAAGGCACGTACCAAAGCAGCCAAGGCTTGCTCAAGGGCAGCCACGTCATTTGGCATCAAGGTTACGTGGGCAATCTTGCGATCGTCACGCTCCTCTTTGTGATAGGTGTGATAATGAGCGCCATCGATTTTTAGTACCTCCTCAATATTGGGATATTGGCCCAAGACATTAATCATCATTGACGGATAAACATTATCGGTATCACCCAGTGGTAGACCGACCACAGCACGAATGTGGTTCTCGAATTGACTGGTGACCGCCCCTTCAATGCTCCAATGTCCTGAGTTGTGTACCCGAGGCGCGATCTCATTGGCCAAAATGGTATCTTTACCCGCGGCATCTTTGCTGACGAACAGCTCAAGTGCCATAGTACCGACATAATCTAAGTGGTTCATTAAGGTTTCAATGGCAGACTTAGCAGCAGGCAATAAGTGGCTGGTACCCACGGCAGGCGCTTGCGACTTGGCCAATATGCCATTGTGGTGGTGGTTTTCTACCAAGTCATAGGTGCGCATGCTGCCATCTTGAGCACGGGTGGCGATGATAGAAACTTCGCGGCTAAAGTTGATAAAGCCTTCTGCGATAAGCGGTGCTGGAGTGGGGGTCAAGTTGCCTTTACCGGTCACAGCCTCCCCCAAAGCCTGCCAGGCCTCATTGATATCTGCTTCTGTTTTTAGTACAAATTGACCCTTACCATCATAACCGCCGCGGCTGGTCTTTAATACCAACGGTAGCCCCAGCTCTTGGGCAGCCGCTTGCAACTCTTGCTCTGAGCTGACGCTCTTAAATGGCACGGTCTGGATACCCAGCTCATTAAATAAAGATTTTTCGCTTAAGCGGTCCTGCGCCACCTCTAAGGCTTGTGGTGGTGGATACATCCCTTGTTTGGTGCCCTCATCTGACAGCTGCTTGAGCCAAGCCACCGTTTTGGCAGGCGTGTTTTCAAACTCTAAGGTAAACACATCGGCTGCAGCAACGAAGTCGTCTAATTGCTCACTGGTAAAGACTTGGCCGTACAGTGAGGCGGGGCAATGGGGCGCGTCTTCTAAAAATACGCAGCGGTAGCCCAAAGGTAGTGCGGCTTCTGCCAGCATCATACCGAGTTGACCGCCACCTAGAATACCGATGGTGCGGATGGTTTGGTTGGCAGGATAAGCGTTGGCTGTGGTCATGTTTGGCTCTTAAATTAGTGAAAAGTAGGAGAAGTCAAAACCGTAAAAATAACAATAAATAATAAGATGATTTGGACAACAAGGGTATCGCACAAAAATAAAAAACAAAAAGGTGCTCACAGCACCCCTTTGTTCACCATCTGGTTCGTCTATTACTACTCAAGTATAGCAAACTTAGCTGTTTATGATGCCAGGGGTCGGGCTCGCCAATACCGTTTCAGTCTGATTTTGACGAAACTCAACCAGCTGTTTGGCCAGTGCGTCATCTTGTAAAGCCAGAATCTGAATCGCCAGTAAACCTGCGTTATAAGCACCTGCTGTGCCAATGGCTAAGGTGCCTACAGCAATACCTTTTGGCATCTGTACAATTGATAACAAGCTGTCCCAGCCGCTTAGGGTTGAGGATTTCACTGGTACGCCAAGTACTGGCAGCTCAGTTTGGCTGGCACACATACCGGGCAGATGCGCGGCGCCGCCTGCGCCGGCGATGATCACCTGTAGACCTTTGTCTTTAGCAGATTTAGCATAATCAAATAGCTTGTCTGGAGTGCGATGGGCTGAGACAACCTCACATTCAAAAGGCACACCGAAGTCGGCCAATAATTGAACACCCAAACTCATGGTGGCCCAATCAGATTGTGAGCCCATAATAATGCCCACTTTTGGGGTGCCTGCAGGAGATTGAATCGGTCCAAGAGGAGCGTCAGCTTGCGGGTGGTTGGTGGCATTTGCCATGGTTTGAGTTTCCTTGCAAAAAACATTCATCATACAAAATTTTTGCGCTAATAAAAAGCACCTTTTTCAAAACCCAATTAACGCTTATTTAAAGCCATCTGTATGCACTCTATTCAGGGGTTATGGCAGATGGCTTGTATTGTATAAAGTTATCAGAACAAAGGGGCAGAGGCTGCTGAGTATCGAAGCGATAGGCTGTCATATGGCCTTGTCCCGCGACCGAATAATCGGTACACACCACTTGAGGACTTAGCGGCTCAGGCTCACCATTTAGCCAGTAATGACCGACAAATATGGGCTTGTCTGTCAGCAGCTCAAAGCTCAAATCTTCTACTCGGGCCTGCTGCGGAATTTGTGCCAAATCTGAGCGTGCGGCTCGGGCGATATCAACGATGCGCTCTCCTTGTAGCGGCTGCTGCCACCATTTGACTCGCATACGGTGACGCACCGCGCCATCTTTATCAGTAAAACTTGTCCCCTCTGGTAAAGCAACTTCTACGCCTTTGAGCACTCGCTCTAGAGCGTCATACTCTGGTGAGTGCTTCTGACTGCTGCGCTGCAAGGCCTCAAATGTTAAGCGATTATCCTCAGTTAAATAGGGTTTTAACACCGCCATACTATCGACATCCCAGCAGGCGTGTACGAAACAAGCATGTTCAGTCTCTATCCACAGCGGCAACTCATAAAAGCGAGTTAACCAATAATTGTGCGCTTCAGAGCCAAACGGTATCTCATCTAAAAAAGCTTGGTGTTGATGAGTATGCGTTTGATTGTGCGAGCGCAAATACTTAAGTTTGCCCTGAGTAGGCTCGGCCATGTCATCGACAGTGGCATAAGCAAGCGCATTGTATTCATGATTACCCATCAAAGCATCAGCAACGCCGGCATCAAGCATAGCAAACACGAGTTGTAAGGTTTCAATCTCATGGGGGCCACGGTCGATCAAATCACCAATAAATATCGCTCTGTGGTTTGGTGGCGGCTGATAGTACGAGATATTCAAAGTTTCATGCTGGGTCATCTTATAACCAAGCTTATCAAGCAATCCTTTGAGCTTATCGGCATGACCGTGAATGTCTCCAATAACATCATAAATCATAGGCAGACTCCAACTGGTTAAAAGTAAAGGGGGAGAGGTGGCGGGTAGTTCATTTGCCAAAATTGTACTTATTATTGAGGCTGTGTTAGCTAACTTCTGGCTTGATAATAGCATTGAACCGGGTAGGCTCGTCAAAAACAGCCCAGTCAAAAACAAAAAAACACCTCAAATGAAGGTGTTTTTTTATTAGGGCGTGTTGAACATTCATAATTTGAGCCAGATATAAGCGCAAGCGAGAGCGACTGTATTTTCATAACTCTGCTTGAGCTTATCAAATCTGGTGGCAACCGCCCTATACTGCTTTAACTTGGCAA
>NZ_CAJHBH010000057.1:0-18651 GCF_904846585.1 Psychrobacter sp. H7-1 | reverse complement strand
AGTTCTACAAGAGTTCTGGGGGCTTATGATTGCTTATAATCTGATAAGACGTTTGATGCGCTATATGGCTCTTAGAGCTAAGGTTAGCCCTCTACGAATTAGCTTGCATATGGCGTCTATTACGATTGTTGATCTGTTGCGGTTTGCGCCTTTACAGGCTGCAGGACTCTTCCCTAAGTTGTTAGATGCAGTTTTAGAGGAGGGAAAATTGTTTGTTATTCCTGAACGTAGAAAGCGATCTTGCCCGAGGGTGGTTAAGGGGAAACCACAAAAATATCCCAAAAAAATACCAGTCAGCCTTAACTGACTGGCATTAATGCAATTGCATGGCTTTTTTTAAAATTATGTTGATGATTAAACGATAGGCGGCGGCGTCCGTTTACCGTTTTCACCATCCCAGTTTTCACGGGCTTTTTCATCTAAGTCTGCTGGGGTTTTGGGTTCCCACTTGCCGTTTTCTTTCCAAGTGGCATCTCCCCAGTCCTCTTCCTCTTCATCGTCCCACTTTTTATAGTTCTCGCTTGGGTCAATACCACGGCGCTTCATATCAGCAATTTGCTCTTCTAGCGTGTGGCCGCCTTCTGCTTGATGTAGGACTTGTTCTAGATGATCGATTTCGTTTTTTAAATTATCTTGGTTGCTCATAGTGTTGTCCTTAGACCTTGAGAGTCGCTTATTTTTAGATATTATTAGTTTAGATATTATTAGCATGGGATATGATGAAATTCTACTTTAAGCTTAGCGCAACTACAATGACAACACGTATACTTTATATTACTAATCCGAGGGTTTGGTAAAGCATGTGGTAAAACATAAGGTAAATGACGATCGCTTTACACCGGATAGATTAATCGCTGCACCATAGTTGATACCTGTGCCAAATCTGCTTTGGGGTCGGAGACGAAAAATGCCAGCTTGGGCACCGCTAAGCTTGACGCGTGTTGCGGCTCTAAATCGCTAAGACGGTCTGTGTGATGGTGTGTGGTATGCCCCACAGACAGCCCTTGCATGCTGTGTAGGACAGATTGAGTAGGCAAAAGAAACTTATGGCCCAAGCGCGCAGTACTGGATTCGGCCGCCGCTTGCTGCTGCAGCAAGGCTTTAACTCGGGCCGCAATGGCAGCACCTGAATCGACTACTTTAATATCTAGTCCTTGCTTGGCTACCTCAGCTAAAACAAACTCTCTAAAAAATGGATAATGGGTACAGCCCAGCACCAGATGATCAACTTGTTGCTGGGCAAACTGATACAGCTGCTGCTTTAATCGCATCGGCGTGTCACTGTCCATGGGCATGCCCGCCTCGACCCAAGGCACCAATTCAGGATCAAACCATTTAATCACGGTCACTTGCGAGGGCCGCGCATACTCATCAATAACCGTATTTAATAGCGGCCCATCCAAGGTAGCCTTGGTGGCCAGTACCGCCACATTTTTGCTGGTACTATTTAATACGGCAGGCTTAAGTGCGGGAACCAACCCGACAATAGGTATGTGCGGGTATTTTTGCCGTGCCAAATGCAGCGCATGCGCCGACGCACTGTTGCAAGCAATCACCACCAGCTTACAGCCTGCAGCCACCAGCCAGTCAACTGCCGTCAGGCTTAGCTGCTGAATTTCACTGCTTGGCCGAGGCCCATAAGGCACATTTAAGGTGTCGGCATAATAAATAAAATGCTCTTGGGGCAGTGCCTGCTTCAGGTGCATATACACCGACAAACCGCCCACACCAGAGTCAAAGATCCCTATGGGCGCGGGACCAGTAACACAAGGCGGCATCTGCGCCTTATCGTCATCGGCAGCCACTTTTTGACTGGCATCTTGGGATTGGTTGATAGCTACAGCTTGAGTTGTCATGGCCTAGGCTTACTACGCTAAAGGCACTTGAGCCGCTGCAGTCACCTCTACTGCGGCCCAAGTACACATAAGTTAATTGGCGACCGTCATCGAATAAGCGTTACCACCACTTTGTAGGATTAGGCTGGTTTGAGCGTCCTGCTCAGTCAGCTCCCCTAATTTCACCAGGTGCATTAACACCGTGCGTGACAGCAAACCCTTCATGCCAAAGCGCACCTCGATATAAGGGCGCTGCTCGCCTTGATACTCGCCCATTTGTAGGGGATGATCCTCATCTAAATGGATCACATCGCCGGTGCTGGTGATAAATTCTATGGTCTGAGTACCCTCTTGTTCGATGACATTGACTTCAGTGATTAAAAAAGGCACATCTTCTACCTTAATGCGCAGTTTTTCAACTGGAGTTTTTAAATAATACGCACTATTTTCGTCAGTCCCTTCTCGCCAAAGGACGGTGGAGAACAAGTCCACCAAGGATTGACGGCTAATTTTGCTGCCCTCATGCCACCACTCCCCATTGGCTTTAATCACCAAATCCATCTCGCCCACACGCTCAGGATGCCACTTATCCAGCGGCGGAATAGAGCGGCCACGGCGGTCTGTGACTTGATGTTTAAGATACTCCGAAAGCGAGTCTATACTGGCTTTGGCTAAAGTGCTGTTTGTCTCTGAGTGGTTATCTGGGTTTGCCGTTATTTTTGGATCGGAACAAGACTGTGACATATTAGGCTACCTTTATTTGATAGTTATTATCTGTTATTTATTATCTGTTGTTGCTATCTGATAGTTATTATCTGTTGTTGCTATCTGTTTTTGTTATCGGCGCTGATCATTTGTGTATTATTGACTCACTTGATACTAAGATTATGAAATTTTACTGATGAGTCAAACTGCCGTTAGCTTGACACAGACAGCTGTTACAAGGCCTATGCAGGCGACAGCGACATTTACTTTACCACGGCTGAGTCACAAATCGTGTCGTCTTTATCCAACTTTTATTTTATAATGGGTAACCAACTGCAACCCTTTTTTTATATTTCCGCCAGCCTAAGTCATAAGAACTTATTTTTATACCCGACTGTGGTCGCTTATTGGGATACAATTGGGTATATTTACAGGAGTTCAAACAAACATTTGCTAGCGATTAAATTAACATAATCCACACCAACTATAGGGTCTGGTGTTGGCATTATTGAGCCAGCTATAAGGAGTCTGAAATGCAAGATGAACAAATAGAACGTGAATCGATGGAGTTTGACGTTGTTATCGTTGGGGGTGGTCCCTCTGGCCTATCTGCCGCTATTCGCCTGCGTCAACTTGCGCTTGAAGCTGGCCTAGATGAATTTATGGTTTGTGTGGTAGAAAAAGGCTCTGAGTTCGGTGCTCACACTTTATCTGGCGCTGTGATTGAGCCTCGTGCTATTAACGAGCTTATCCCAGATTGGAAAGAAAAAGGCGCGCCTTTAAATGTTCCAGTGACTGAAGACCGTGTGTACTATCTCAATTCAGCCACCCGATCTATCAAGACACCGGACGCATTGATACCTGCGCCTATGCACAATGAAGGCAACTATATTGTGTCATTGGGCAACGTGGTACGCTGGCTGGCCGAACAAGCCGAAGAGCTTGAGGTTATGATGTTCCCAGGCTTTGCTGCCTCTGATATCTTGTATAACGATGATGGCTCAGTACGTGGTGTATTAACGGGTGATATGGGTGTGGCCGCTGATGGCTCACACAAGTCAGGCTATGAGCCAGGCTATGAGCTAAACGCCAAATACACCATCTTTGCTGAAGGCTGCCGTGGTCATTTAGGTAAGCGCCTTATTAGCCGCTTTGGCCTAGACAAAGACAGCGACCCACAGCATTATGGCATCGGTCTAAAAGAGCTTTGGGAAGTTGACCCAAGTAAGCATGAGCCAGGCGTGGTTATGCATGGCTTAGGATGGCCGTTAACTGAGACCGGCTCTACCGGTGGCTGGTGGTTGTACCATGATGAGAACAACCAAGTCAGCTTCGGTTTGGTGATCGACTTGGCCTACCACAACCCTTATATGTCTCCCTTTGATGAGATGCAGCGTCTAAAAACACACCCAGTGATTAAGCAGGTATTAGAAGGCGGTAAGCGTCTGTCTTATGGCGCGCGTGCATTGACCAAAGGTGGTCTCAACTCATTACCTAAGCTGACCTTCCCAGGCGGTGTCTTGGTCGGTGATGATGCCGGCTTCTTAAACCCTGCTAAGATTAAAGGCACGCATACCTCAATGAAGTCAGGTATGTTGGCTGCTGAAGCCATTTTTGCGGCGCTTCAATCTGGTCGTCAGCATGATGAAGTCGACAGCTACAGCAAGATGTACAAAGACTCTTGGTTGTATCAAGACAACCATGAAGCGCGCAACTTCTCGCCAGCTATTCACCGTATGGGCCCACTTATGGGCGGTGCATTCACCTTTATTGAGCACAACTTACTCAAAGGCAAAATGCCCTTTACCGTTCATGACACCACCCCTGATTACAAGGCGCTGGATAAAGCGGCACAAGCCTATAAGCCAGATTATCCAAAGCCTGATGGTAAGCTGACTTTCGATAAGCTATCGTCTGTGTTTATTTCAAACACTAACCATGCTGAAGATCAGCCAAGCCACTTAAAGCTGACAGACCCAACGGTCCCCGTGACCGTCAACTTACCGATTTATGCTGAGCCGGCACAGCGTTACTGCCCAGCTGGCGTGTATGAAATCGTAAAAGACGCTGAAGGTGCTAAGTTCGTCATCAATGCCCAAAACTGTGTGCATTGTAAGACCTGTGATATCAAAGACCCCTCACAGAACATCACTTGGGTCGCACCAGAAGGTGGCGGTGGCCCCAACTACCCCAACATGTAATCCATCAGGATTAAGCATAAGCTATTGCTTTACCCTATCGCTAAAAAAACCCAGTCACGTGACTGGGTTTTTTTGTAGCAAAATAGCGTGTAAATTAATTAATTGATGAGTTAATCCTTCCACGCATCACGGTTGGCTTCATCTTTTAACTTCACAAATTGATCTGGATCAAAGGTGATTTGATCAGGGGTCTTGCCCTCTTTTACCTGGCGCTCATAGTCACGTAGTACGCGTAGTGCCACAGGTGATAAGATGATGATCGCCACCAAGTTGGTTAAGGCCATTAAACCCATAGATAAATCAGCAAAGTTCCAGATGGCAGGCAAGCTGGCCACTGAGCCAATAAATACCATGGCCAATACCATAAAGCGGAAAATCATAATCGCAGACTTAGCACTTTTTTCACCAGATATGAACTCTAAGTTTGACTCACCATAGCTGTAGTTGGCAATGATAGAGGTAAAGGCAAAGAAGAAAATAGCCACTGCAATAAAGTAAATACCTGAGTCGCCCACATATTGAGATAAGGCCAGCTGAGTGAGTTTAATACCTTCTTGCTCAACATTGGGATCATTCACAACGCCCGATAAGATAATAATCGATGCGGTAGCGGTACAAATAACCAAGGTATCGATAAACACACCCAGCATTTGCATAAAGCCTTGTACGGCAGGGTGATCAGGATGACTCTTGGCCGTTGCTGCTGCGTTTGGTGCAGAACCCATACCCGCCTCATTTGAGAACAGACCACGTTTGATACCGTTAATCATTGCTTGAGCGATACCATAGCCAAGTACCCCGCCAGCGGCTTGTTCTAAACCGAAGGCAGATTTGATGATTAAGGCAATGGCAGCTGGGAACTGACTAAAATTAGTCACAATAATAAACAGCGCCAATAGCACATATAAGATGGCCATTACTGGTACCACTTTACCTGCCACACGCGCCACTGAACGAAGACCACCGAAGACCACCGGCGCGACCAATACCACCAATACCAGACCAGTCAACCAGGTTGGTGCACCGAACGCTTGATGCGTGGCTTGAGCGATGGTGTTGGCTTGTACGCCATTGAAGGCCAGACCAAAGGCCACCAACAAACATAATGAGAAAAAGATCGCCATCCAGCGCTGACCCAAGCCTTTTTCGATATAGTAAGCTGGACCACCGCGGTATACATTATCATTGTGTGGCACTTTATAAGCCTGCGCCAAGGTCGACTCAATAAAGCTGGTCGACATCCCCAAAATTGCAGTAATCCACATCCAAAATACCGCACCTGGACCACCGATATAGACGGCAATGGCCACACCCGCTAAGTTACCCGTACCTACACGAGCAGCCAGTGAGGTCATTAAGGCTTCAAATGAGCTAATCCCCCCATCTTTACGGCCCTGACCTGAGCTACGCAGTAGATTCCACATGTGACCAAACTGACGAAACTGTACAAATCGGGTGGCAATGGTAAAAAAGATACCGGCACCAATTAGAATAAAAATTAATAAACCATACCAGGGGTTGTCCATGATTAGCCAAGAGTCATTACCCCAGATAATCCCATTTCCCCAATTTACAAACGCATTAAAGCCTTCTGCGAAGACGTTCGTTGATTCCACCATAGCAATTCTCCTTGTGTCTAAACCCTCCAAGTGCTTAATGCAACTGGCTTTGGCTTGATTTTCTAATACTTAAAAAGCCAAGCAAAACCCAGGCACCAAGCTTTATTCAATATAGGCAAGGTTTAGAGCAATTAAGTGTGCTTAATTTTAATACATGATACGTGGAGACGCCGTTTGCATCGATTAAGACTCGCAAATGGGCTGGCGCCAACGCCCCCATCTCTAGATAATCAGATAATGACTGCCAAGCCAAGTGTCAACTTGTACAGACAAGCCGGTCATTCTAAGAAAATGTCGAGCTGAGTACAACAAATACTGTGAAAAAACTAAACTTTAATTGAGAAGGCTTAGCTATTTTGAAGAATAAAATATATATTTTGAACGGATGCTTATCGTGAAATTATTTAACTAAAAAATGCAAAATATGAAAATAGTTGATTGCTATCCCAAGATTACATCTGTAAACTAAAATGAGTCTGTAACTAATCTGATACATTTTAGGTCGTTTTAGAGATGAATTGAAAGGTTACTTACACACTTTCACAAGAAACTATCAGGCTGCAGGAAGCAGTCTCCCACTAGAGGGGCCACCCCCTACTGACAAAAGGAGTTTGTCTTATGAATCCCTCACAAGATTCGTCAGGCTATTGGAAAGCCAACGTCCGTCTTATCCTCATCTGTTTGTTTATCTGGGCTTTTTGCTCATATGGTTGCGGCATCTTATTTCGTCCTCTTCTGGCCGGTATTAAGTTTGGCGGGGCCGATCTTGGGTTTTGGTTTGCACAACAAGGCTCAATCATATGCTTTATCCTTCTTATCTTCTTCTACGCTTGGCGTATGAATAAGTTAGACAAACAATATGGCGTAGACGAGGAGTAACCCTATGAGCCAATTTACTATCAATCTTATATTCGTTGGGGCTTCTTTTCTGTTGTACTTTGGCATTGCCATTTGGGCGCGTGCAGGCTCTACAAAAGAATTCTATGTGGCCGGTGGTGGCGTTCACCCTGTGTTAAACGGTATGGCAACGGGCGCTGACTGGATGAGTGCGGCGTCTTTTATCTCTATGGCAGGCCTATTGGCAGCCGGCGGTTATGGTGCCTCCTCCTATCTGATGGGCTGGACCGGCGGCTACGTGTTACTAGCCATGTTACTTGCGCCTTATTTGCGCAAATTCGGTAAATACACCGTGCCAGATTTTATCGGCGATCGCTTCTATTCAAAAACGGCGGCTTTAGTGGCTGTGGCCTGTTTGATTATTGCCTCTACCACTTATGTTATCGGTCAGATGACCGGTGCCGGCGTTGCCTTCTCACGCTTTTTGGAAGTGGACAATACCACCGGGCTTATTATCGCCGCAGTTGTGGTTTTCTTCTACGCTGTATTAGGTGGTATGAAGGGCATTACCTACACTCAGGTGGCGCAGTACGTGGTACTGATTATCGCCTACACCATTCCTGCTGTCTTTATCTCACTTGAATTAACCGGTAACCCGATTCCTGGTCTAGGTATGTTCTCAAACCATACTGAATCTGGCATTCCGCTACTGACTAAACTTGATCAAGTGGTCACAGACTTAGGCTTTACCGCCTATACCGCCGATGTACCTAGCAAGCTTAATATGGTGTTATTCACCTTATCACTGATGATCGGTACCGCGGGTCTGCCCCACGTTATTATTCGCTTTTTTACCGTTCCTAAAGTAGCCGATGCGCGTTGGTCGGCAGGCTGGGCACTGGTCTTTATCGCCTTATTATATTTTACCGCCCCTGCTGTGGGTGCTATGGCACGTTTGAACCTGATGGACACCGTCTATCCTCAAGGTGTTGATGCCCCTGCTCTACCTTATGATGAGCGTCCAAGCTGGATGCAGACTTGGGAAGAGACCGGTCTTATCAAATACAATGACCTAAATGGCGATGGCCGTATTCAGCTGTATAATGACTCAGGTCTGGGCGCTGCTAAGGCGGCACTGGCCACAGCACAAGCAGAAGGTGGCGATGTTGCTGCCGCCACTACCGCCGTTGAAGAAGCCACTACCGCGCACGCTGGCGAGTTAGAAGGCAAGTTTGTCACTGCCGGCTGGCAAGGCAATGAGCTTGATGTGAACAATGATATTTTAGTACTGGCCAACCCTGAGATTGCCAATCTGCCACCTTGGGTTATTGGTCTAATTGCAGCAGGTGGTTTGGCTGCAGCACTATCTACGGCCGCCGGTCTGTTACTGGCCATCTCCTCTGCCATTAGCCATGACTTGGTAAAACGTAACTTCAATCCTGACATCACCGATAAAGGTGAGCTGTTGGTAGCTCGTATTTCAATGGCGGTGGCCATTGTGGTGGCAACTTACTTAGGTATTAACCCACCTGGCTTTGCCGCGCAAGTGGTGGCATTAGCCTTTGGTATCGCGGGTGCGTCTTTATTCCCAGCACTGATGATGGGTATTTTCTCAAAGCGTATCAACAACTACGGCGCTATCGCAGGGATGCTGGCAGGTCTAATCACTACCTTAGTTTATATCTTCGTGTACAAAGGTTGGTTCTTTATTCCACATACCGCCAATCTTCCTGACACTGCAGAATACTGGCTGTTCGGTGTATCCCCCATGTCATTTGGTGCCATTGGTGCGCTGATTAACTTTGTTGTGGCTTTCTTAGTGTCATCAATGACCCAAGCGCCTCCTGTACACATTCAAAAATTGGTAGAAAGCGTGCGCTCTCCTCGTGGTGCTGGTGCTGCTATCGACCATTAATGTTAGACAACCGCGGTATATTTATATGAAATTAAACGCACTCAGTGGCCGGCTCACTGAGTGACCAACACAAGATGAATAGGTCAATAAATCGACTTATTCATCTTTTGTTTATTAGCACCAGTGTTTATTGGTGCTAGTATTGATTGGTGCTAGTATTTATTAGTATGAGTGTTTATTGCCACTGGCCATTTTTGACCCACTTATTTTGGACCCCTGCTTATGATTTATGAATTTATTGCCACCGTAACTGCAGGCTTTGGTATGGCCGGTATTGCCATGATTATACGTCACCTGACTAAGCTTGCTGGCAAACAAGCCCCGAAATGGCTGATTCCCATTTTTGCTGGTATCGGTATGTTAGGCTTTCAAATTCATCAAGAATACCACTGGCAACAGCAGCAAATAGATAGACTGCCTGCACAGGTAAAAGTGGTCAAAACTGTCGAAGGTCAAGTGTGGTATCGCCCTTGGAGCTACCTAAAACCGCAAGTGATCCGCTTTATGGCCGCAGAGTCAGGCAAGCCTGTAGCCACAGATATCACATCAAGTGCAGACGACATCAGAAGCACCAACATCTACTTATTTGAAAGACGCATCAGCACCAAAGTCATTGCGCAGCTGGTCAATTGCAGTCAGCCTGCCATCACCAGTGTCACCATCACCCCTCCTTTGTCTGCAACCAACTTTCAACAGCTGCAATGGCAACCTTTGGCCACTGATGATGACTTATTACAGGCAGTCTGCCAGTAAGGCTCATATAAGTCAGGCTCATATAAGTCAGGCTCATATAAGTCAGGCTCATATAAGTCAGGCTCATATAAGTAAGGCTCATCTGGTGAATGCCATGCATGGTCTACTCTATACTCATTCGGGCACGGTTTTTGGCAACGGTTTTATCCCCAATGCCTTTTACCTTTGCCAAATCATCCACCGAGCCAAATGGCCCAAAAGCGTCTCGATACAAGATAATTTGCTGCGCTTTACTGCTGCCAATGCCAGTGAGCTGAGTCAGTTCACCTTCGGTCGCACTATTTAAATGAACCGTCACGCTTTGCTCTGCTAATTGCTGATTTTGCTGCTCATTTATTAGATGTGCATAGGCTTGATGGGCATCGGCAAAGCATTGCTGCGCCCAAGCACCGGGCATTAACACCACCTGCATCATGCACAGCATCCCCAAAATTAAAGCGCTAGTACGCCTATTCATGCTGTTTGGCCAGCTCCCATAGCGCATCCATCTCCTCTAAACTGCTGGTTTGTGCTGTCTTACCTTGCTTGGCCAGCTGGGCTTCAATAAATCCAAAGCGTGAGCGAAACTTATGCACGCAGGTCAAAGTGGCCGCTTCTGCATCTAAATTAAGCTTTCGCGCCACGTTGACTAAGCCAAACACACAGTCGCCAAGCTCTTTTTCAAGCGCCTGCTTATGCGCTGCATCCATGCTCTCACCGGCTTGCGGCAGAATTTGCTTTAACTCGCTAATCTCTTCTTCCAGCTTCTCTACTGCGCCCGCCACTCCTTCCCAGTCAAAGCCCAATTTGCTGGCCGCTTGTTGTAAGCTTTGCGCCTGCATTAAAGCACTGCCCGCCTTGACCGCATCTAGGCTTCGTTTGGGTTTGCCACGGCGTTCACGCTCTGCATTCTCGATGGCCTTAATCTCATCCCAGCGTTTTTTTACTGCCGCCTCATCGGGCAGTTGATCGGCCTCAAACACATGGGGATGGCGACGAATCAGTTTACTTTGTAGCGTATAGATCACATCACCTAAGTCGAATTGCTGCTGCTCGGCATAGATTTGGCAATGAAAAATAACCTGCAGTAGCACATCACCAAGCTCACCTTTGATGTCCTCAATATCGCCCTCTTGAATGGCCTCTGCCAGCTCGTACGCCTCCTCTATCGCATAAGGGATTAAGCTGTGATTGGTCTGCTTAATATCCCAGGGACAATCAGCGCGTAGTCTAGCCATCAAAGCCAACAAGTCGTGTATATTGGCCGTTGGCTCAGGCACGCCCATCACAGGTTTTGGCGCTATCATTTTTTTATCGTGCATATCAGGTGTCTTTGACATAAGGGTAGACTCTCGTTGTTCATATTATCTGCTTATGGCAGCGTTTTTAATTTGTCATATCAGCAGTGTATCATTTTGAAATTGTAATTATGACCCCATCAGAATATAGTAAACTGTAATATTAAAGATCCAATAACGTTAAAACACACAAGAATAAAGATATGAGCAACTCTGACAGCCCTGAAACTGCCTCACATTTACACCCCTCATCTGCGCACGCTGCTGCTATTGGCTTATCCAAGATTGTGGTCATCGGTGCAGGCTATGTGGGCCTATCCAACGCTATTTTATTGGCGCAGGCTCATTTACATACCCAAGTAATGCTGTTTGATATCGACCAAAACAAAATACAGTTATTACAACAAAATCAGTCACCGCTACAAGACACCGAGATTTGTGATTATCTGGCACATAAGCCGCTCAACCTAACTGCCACGATGCAGGCGGTGATAGAGGATCAGGGCATTTATCAAGCCTGCGATTTGGTGATCATTGCCACCCCGACGAACTACGATGTGGCCTCAGGTAAGTTTGATACCTCCTCGGTTGAAGCCAGTATTGCCGCAGTTAGACAGCAAAATGCGACGGTACCCATCGTGATTAAATCAACCATTCCGATTGGCTTTACCGACAACATGCGTCAGCAGTTTGATAATCAAATTTTGTTTATGCCGGAGTTTTTGCGCGAGGGCCAAGCGCTGTATGACAATTTATATCCGTCTCGTATTATTGTGGGCGCAAGCTTAGAGCAGCAAGATTTGGCATCAGCCTTAATGCACTTATATCAACAAGCCAGCCTAGCGCCTGAGGTGGCGACGCTGATGATGCCGCCGACGGAAGCTGAAGCCGTCAAGCTATTTGCCAACAGTTATCTGGCCACCCGCATTGCGTTTTTTAATGAATTAGACAGCTTTGCTGAAAAGCATCAATTAAACAGCCAGTCCATCATCACCGGCGTCGGCTTAGACCCACGTATTGGCCAGCATTATAACAACCCCTCTTTTGGCTATGGCGGCTACTGCCTACCCAAAGATACCCAGCAGTTAAAGGCCAATTATGCCGGTATTCCTGCCAACTTAATCCATGCTGTGGTCGATGCCAACAACACCCGAAAACGTTTCATCGCCCGTCAAATCATCGACAAAAACCCCAATCAAGTGGGTATTTATCGCCTGAGTATGAAAAAAGACGCTGATAATTTTAGAGACTCGGCGGTACTCGATGTGATCAATACTCTAAAGCAGCATGGGGTCAGCATTAGCATTTATGAGCCGGCTTTAGAAACTAACAGCTTTGAGGGCTGCCCAGTGATCAATGATTTGGCGCAGTTTAAACAGCAAAACGATTTGATTGTTGCCAACCGCTGGCATGATGAGTTATCCGATGTGAAAGACAAGGTTTACTCACGAGATGTGTTTGGCTATAGTTGATCGCCGCAGCGACTCTGTGACCAAAAATTAAGCCCCCCTGATTCAGTTAATTAAGTTTTCTAATTTTATACGCGATTAAAAAAGGCCACCAATGACCACAAATCCTGTTATTTCTGCTGATAATCTGCCACATCGTCCTATTACCTCGTTTAAAGCTTATGACATTCGTGGTGAGCTGGGCGTTAACCTTGATGAAGACATTGCTTATCGCATCGGCCGAGCTTTTGCCCAGATTTTGGCCAGTCAAAAAGCCGACAGTGAAGGTAATGACACCTTAGAGAACAGCATTGTTATAGGCTGCGATATCCGTGACTCAAGCGAGATGCTCAAGCAGGCTACCATTCGGGGCATCATCGATGCCGGCGTCGATGTCATTGACCTGGGCATGACCGGTACCGAAGAGGTATATTTTGCCACCAGTCACTATCATGCCTTAGGCGGCATTGAAGTTACCGCCAGTCATAACCCAATTAACTACAACGGGCTAAAACTGGTGCGTGAAGGCTCAAGACCCATTAGTGCCGACTCTGGACTAGCAGAGATTCAAGCGTTAGCAGAGCAAGGTGATTTTGCCGCCGCCACTCACGCAGGCACAGTGGTAGAAAAGTTTGATAAAACCGCCTATGTCGATCATTTAATGCGCTTTATCGATACCAATAAGCTGGTGCCATTAAAGATTGTCATCAACTCAGGCAATGGCAGTGCAGGTCCCACCGTGGACTTATTAGAGCAGCGTTTACAGCAAAAAAACGCCCCAATTGAAATCATCAAAGTACATCATACACCCGATGGTAGCTTCCCTAATGGCATCCCTAATCCTATGATTTTGGCCAACCGTGAGTCTACCCAGCAAGCGGTGATCGACAATAAAGCGGACTTAGGTATTGCCTTTGATGGTGACTTTGACCGCTGCTTTTTATTTGATGCCCAAGGCGAGTTTGTAGAAGGCAGCTATGTGGTCGGTATGTTGGCACAAGCCTTTTTACAAAAACATCAAGGTGCCGCCATCGTCTATGACCCGCGTGTCCTATATAACACCGAAGCGCTTATCGAAGAAGGTAAGGGTGAAGCGGTCATCAGTAAGTCCGGCCATTCGTTTATCAAGCAAGTGATGCGTGAGTCTGGCGCAGTTTATGGCGGCGAAATGAGCGCCCACCACTACTTCCGTGACTTCTTTTATTGCGACAGCGGCATGATTCCTTGGCTGCTTACCATCGAGCTGTTATCGACCACCGGCAAGTCTCTAGGCCAGCTGGTCGATGAGCGTATCCATGCTTACCCCAGCTCTGGTGAGATTAACTTTAAGCTCACTGAAGCTGGCAGCGATGACATCATTAAGGCCATTGAGGCATATTTTAGTGGACAAAACCCTCAAAAGAACACTTTAGATGGCTTAAGCCTAGACTTCGGTCAGTGGCGCTTTAATATCCGTGCCTCCAACACAGAGCCGCTGATTCGCTTAAATATAGAAACCAAAGGTGATGAGGGACTGCTTACTGAGAAGACAGCTGAGATTAAACAGTGGCTTGCCACACAAGGCGCTCAAGTTGCTTAGCTGTTTAGCTGCTTAGCTGCTTAGCTGCTTAGCAGGGCATCCAATGATTACCCCGTTCAATCAGCCGCTAGATAGGTAAATTAAAACCCCGCGACTTACAGTAAGTCCGCGGGGTTTTTTAGTGATATAGAGTTAAAATCAGGTTGGTTATTTACTGCGGCCAATTCCTTGATACGTCCCTACTAAAGCGGCCACTTGAGTTTTTGCAAAGGCATTTTGGGCATCAAAGACTGGCACCACCACCTCATTAATGGCACTGATAGGTAGACGCTTGGTGCTTGGCCAAGACAGCACAAATAACGCATCGCTATCGGCCAACTTATCGGTGGCAGAGTCAATAAACTGTAACAGCGGTTGATCAGGGTATAGACTTGCCAGCTCAGACTGTGCCTCTAGCGCATAGATATGGGTGGTAATGTTGTATGACCACAATAAGCGTAGTAACGGATGAATGGCAGAGGCGGAAGTGCGCCCTGAGCCTGCTTTATAGCTTGCGCCCCATATGCTCACCTGTTTGTTTTCAATGGCACCATCAAAATGCTGCCAGAATTTACGGAAAATCAGCTCTTTTTGGTCATCATTAATGATATTGACCGCCTGCATTAGGCGGTGTTCAACCTGAGTATTTTGTAAGGTTTGCTGTAGGGCGCTAATCTCAGCCGGCAAGGTTTGACCGCCAAAGCCCCAGCCTGCTTTTAGATAGCTGCTGCCGATACGGGTATCTAACCCCATAATATTGGCAACCTCAAGGATATCTACGCCCTGCTGATCGGCCAGTCTCGACCATTCATTCATAAAGCTGACTCGGGTGGCCAGCATGCTCATAATGGCACTACGAGAAAACTCAATGGTGGCAATATCGCTAATATAGCGTTGCTGAGCCTGCGCTATTAGCGGCTGCAGCACCGCCACTTTATCGATAGAATCTGCAGTCTTCTCTCCCATCAGCCACAATTTTGGCGATAGCATCGAAGGATAGGCGCTGCCGTCTTGTAAAAACACAAAGGGGACATAATACACCCACGGTCTTTGGCACTGCTTGGCCAGGCTTGCAAATACCCCTAGGGTACTGATACCACTGAAAATAACCGGCGTCTGACTGGGTACTTGGCTGTCATTCAGCTGACTGACCCATGCTTGCTGCACCCCATCCAAAGCGTGCCAGCTGCTGGGCAAATCGCCATAAAACAGCCAGTAGAAGCTGGCCTTAGTATCGCTAAATAATTGGCTTGCAAGCTGTGGCATGTCCTGCACAACAATGCTGTTTTGGTTGAGATACAGCTGCCATAGCGCTTGCTGTTGATGCTCAAAGGTGTAAGTATCAAGCGTATGCTGCAAGGCCTGTTGGTCTGCATACAGGCATACCTGATTGCCAAGACTGACCATGACTGTCGCGGTGGTGATGGCATCGATAGAATGACCCACGATAACGCAGTGGTCGGTAACAGCTTTGCTAGGGGCAGCAGGCGAATGAGTTGACGTTGCCATGATACGCATATCCTTAATATTTTTTAATGGTAATAGAGTCAGTGGGGCACATTGGGCCCAGCAGTGATTGCCAACAGCAAGCTTTTGTGCGCTTAGCTGTCTAACTGCTGATTAATGTGCTGCAGCAATGCTTGAGTCGAGCCATCAAAGGCTTCTGCAGCAAGCTGAGCCTGTTTATGAGCGTCATCTGCTGCTGCGTCAGAGGCCACAGATGTATCCAAGCGAATATGAGCAAACACCTCATTGGCCACCTGTTTGCCCATCTCCACTCCCCACTGATCAAAGGGGTTGATGTCCCAAATACTGGCCATGACAAATACTTTGTGCTCATACAGCGCGATTAAGGCGCCAAAGCTGGCTGGCGTCAACTCATCGAGTAGCAACGTCGTCGAGGGCTGATTACCACGGTAACGCTTAAATTTATCAAGCTCAGTGGCCACCTGATCAGGCTTAGGCGCTAAAGCATCGTTACCAAAGGCCAGTACTCGGCTTTGTGCCAGACAGTTGGCCAAAGATAACGCATGCTGCTTTTTGAGCTCGTCAGCTTCACGACTTTGATAGTAATTAACACAGGCAATAAAGTCACAAGACACCTTTTGAGTACCTTGGTGCAATAGCTGATAAAAAGCATGCTGAGCGTTCGAGCCAATCTCACCCCACAAGATAGGACAGGTGGCGTAAGGCACAGGCTGGCCGCCATGCGTAACCGACTTACCGTTACTTTCCATCTCAAGCTGGGTTAGGTAACTTGGAAAATATTTTAAACGGCCATCATAAGGCAATACAGTATGGGCATTAATCCCCAAAAAGCTGCTGTTCCATACGCCGATAAGCCCCAGCAAGACAGGTAAATTATGCTCAAAGTCCGCGTGCTTGAAGTGCTCATCCATAGCGTGAGCGCCCGCCAGCATTTCATAAAATCGCGGCATCCCAATGCGGATGGCCACAGCCAGACCAATGGCTGACCACATAGAGAAGCGGCCACCTACCCAGTCCCAAAGCTTTAATTGATGCTCTTTGGCAATCCCCCACGCACTTACTCGCTCCGTATTGGCCGATATCCCAATAAAATGACGGCGCAACAAAGTAGCTGGACTGGCACCAGTGGTCAATAGCCAAGCTCGGGCCGTCTGCGCATTCGATAAGGTATCGACGGTACCAAAAGACTTAGATGAGATGATAAACAGGGTGGTCTCTGGATTTAGCTTATCGAGCAGGCTGCCCAATTGCGTGCCATCCATGTTAGACACAAAGTGCACTCGAATATTACTGTCTGCCCATTCATCGAGCGCGGTATTGGCCATCACCGGACCCAAATCTGAGCCGCCTACCCCAATATTGACCACATCAGTGATGGCTTTGCCCGAATAGCCACGCCACAGACCGCTACGAATGCGATCAACCAAGTCTTCTGCTTTGGCCAAACTGTCATGCACCTCAGCCACCACATCCATCCCATCTACAGTTAGACGAGCCGACTTAGGCAGACGCAATGCGGTGTGCAGGGCTGCACGTTTTTCACTGGTATTGACCTTATCGCCTTGATATAACGCAGCCAGCTTTTGTGGCAATCGGCATGCTTTGGCCAACTCAAACAGCTCTGCTTTCACCGATTCATCTAAGCACTGCTTGGAGTAATCAAAAAACATGCCTTGAGCACTGAGGCTAAAGTTGGTGCTTCTATGGGCATCTTTGGCAAATAACTCAGTGATTGACCAAGGCTGCTGCGCTAATTGCTGAAGCCTTTGCCATTGGGGCAGCTGATTGGGCAAGGTTGTATCCATAAACAGAGTACTCAAAAATTAAGTGTTACAAAAAGCGTTTAATGTCTGTAGCCCTAACTTCATAGACAGCTAAAGTCATGTTAGCACAGTGCTATTTATCAGGTTTAGGTCGTTATAAGTCTTAAGATTGACTGGCTTAGGCTTGTAGCTGCTGCTGAGCAAAGTAAATAAAGGCCTGCATATAGCTGGTCATATCACCCGCATCAAAGCTATCACCGAGCATGGTTGTGACATCAACACCTTGAGTACTAATAAGCGCATCAATGGCGTCCGTTAGCTGAATCTCACCGCCCACAGAGGGCTGAGTATTGGCCAAATAGTCAAAGATAGCGGCGTTAAATACATAGCGTCCCACTACCGCCAGATTAGAGGGAGCATCTGCTAACTGCGGCTTTTCGACAAAACCTGCCACTGCAAAATTGGCATTTTTGTCTCCTGTTAGCTGCGACAATTGATCAGCATCTTTTAGCTTAGCAATGCCATATTTTTGTACATCCTCATCAGCAACATGGCTAACTAGGATTTGTGAGTGATGGGTTTGCGCAAAGGCTTGTATCATATAGGCCAGATTGTCTTTATCCATCTTGGTAGTAAATGGGTTTAGCACCACATCAGGTAGCAGCACTGCAAAAGGATTGTCACCGATAATAGGACGCGCCTTTAAAACCGCATGACCCAAACCTAAGGGCTTGCCTTGACGAATCACAGATACTGAGACATCCTCAGGCAGCCAGTTTAGGCTATCGGCCAGCTCATCTTTACCCTTAGCGCGCAATTGATTATCAAGCTCAGCATTGACATCAAAGTAGTTCTCAATGGCGCTTTTTTGAGCATGGCCCACCAAGACGATGTGTTTAATCCCTGCCGCTATCGCCTCTTCTACCACATAATGAATGGCTGGACGATTGCCAAGTGGTAGCAGCTCTTTGGGCACAGACTTTGATAAAGGCAACATACGGGTACCGAAGCCGGCAACAGGGATAACGGCATGAGTAACGTGAGTGGTCATAAGCATCCAATTTAAAATATCAGTTTAATTTTTTTTGACTTCCTCCCCTCACTAAACCGAGGGGATTCCTACAACTAGACGGTCAAGCCCGACCGCAAGGATGTTCTTAGCAGCATTGATATCTCTATCATGCCATGTGCCACACTCAGCACACCTCCATCCTCTTATTCCAAGACCTGCTCTACCTTTTGGACTACTATC
>NZ_CAJHBH010000056.1:0-18746 GCF_904846585.1 Psychrobacter sp. H7-1 | reverse complement strand
TATCTTCTTAACGGCTTCAGCTTTAAATTCTGTGCTATAGGTTCTTATTTTCTTGACCATGATAAGCTCCGATTAATATGCTTAGTTTACCAAGTTTACTTGTACGGTTTCTTCAGCATAGCTCATTCTAAGTCACCTATGCGGTGAGGAAGTTTAATAGTTAATTAATTAATGTATAAATATATTTTCTAAGTCACCTATGCGGTGAGGAAGCCAGCCATCACGACCTGCATTATATGCTATTGTTTCTAAGTCACCTATGCGGTGAGGAAGTAGTTAACTCAAGGCTATAACTTTTTGTTTCAATTTCTAAGTCACCTATGCGGTGAGGAAGCTAACATTGTCTATTATCACTACTATTATTTAATTTCTAAGTCACCTATGCGGTGAGGAAGAGCCGTTAAAAGGTAAAATAAAAGCCTTTACTTTTCTAAGTCACCTATGCGGTGAGGAAGCTTTATCAATGGCTTATGAAAATGCTTTAGCATTTCTAAGTCACCTATGCGGTGAGGAAGCATCCCAGTATTCTATATCAATGCCTTTCAAATTTCTAAGTCACCTATGCGGTGAGGAAGGTGTGTAGCCAGATAACTTGGCTTTATATATTTTTCTAAGTCACCTATGCGGTGAGGAAGGATAATGATTGCTAACAAAAAGGGATTATATATTTCTAAGTCACCTATGCGGTGAGGAAGTAGTGTGTAGCCAGATAACTTGGCTTTATATATTTCTAAGTCACCTATGCGGTGAGGAAGATATTCCCTCTACAACATCTCCTTCAAATATATTTCTAAGTCACCTATGCGGTGAGGAAGCGGCTCGCCTAGGTCATCGGCTAAGCTATTAATTTCTAAGTCACCTATGCGGTGAGGAAGTTTGTGTCTCTTTGTGTGATATGATTTTTCATTTTTCTAAGTCACCTATGCGGTGAGGAAGACCTAGGCGAGCCGATTGAATTAGATGTCATATTTCTAAGTCACCTATGCGGTGAGGAAGCAGTAATAACAGCCAGTAATTTGCCTAGTATTTTTCTAAGTCACCTATGCGGTGAGGAAGGAATGCTTACAATGAAACAAGGAAACAGTTAATTTCTAAGTCACCTATGCGGTGAGGAAGGCATTATCAAGTTTCACCCCTTTAAAATAAAGTTTCTAAGTCACCTATGCGGTGAGGAAGACAAAACTATAAAAAGCTATAAAAGGTTATGTATTTCTAAGTCACCTATGCGGTGAGGAAGTATATAGTGATAAATCACCACTTTTAATCTGATTTCTAAGTCACCTATGCGGTGAGGAAGCTATTTAGGTTATAACTTAATTAATTCCACTTTTTCTAAGTCACCTATGCGGTGAGGAAGATAATATTATATAAGCCATAAGCCCACATCATATTTCTAAGTCACCTATGCGGTGAGGAAGCTTTATCAATGGCTTATGAAAATGCTTTGGTATTTCTAAGTCACCTATGCGGTGAGGAAGTCGGACGGAATAACAGTTAAAATAACTGGCAATTTCTAAGTCACCTATGCGGTGAGGAAGGTATGACTATCGAGTCACGAAACACCTATCGATTTCTAAGTCACCTATGCGGTGAGGAAGTAGCTCTGTAATCGCTTTAGTACCAACATCAATTTCTAAGTCACCTATGCGGTGAGGAAGTAATGTGCAATTCCATCACGTTTTTAGCTAAATTTCTAAGTCACCTATGCGGTGAGGAAGCGGTATTTTCCGCGGTATGGCATTTTGGAATGTTTCTAAGTCACCTATGCGGTGAGGAAGTTACGCTCTATGAGTTAGATGCTACCCAATTGTTTCTAAGTCACCTATGCGGTGAGGAAGATTAGCCCGCCACGCTCGGTAATTGGTTAGAATTTTCTAAGTCACCTATGCGGTGAGGAAGCTTGAGAAGCACGGCTTTGCAGTGTCGTTTGGTTTCTAAGTCACCTATGCGGTGAGGAAGCTATCGCAAAGCTGATGCTATCTAATCATGGTTTTCTAAGTCACCTATGCGGTGAGGAAGTGCGGTGCTTTTCGTCTCTCTCCGCAATGGCTTTTCTAAGTCACCTATGCGGTGAGGAAGTACAGCGAAGTTTACGCATAAGGGGACAGCAATTTCTAAGTCACCTATGCGGTGAGGAAGAGGTTGAACTTGGGTAGCCAAGAAGAAGAAATTTTCTAAGTCACCTATGCGGTGAGGAAGCCGTCCCTTTTCTGTGCTCATCACATACTTCGTTTCTAAGTCACCTATGCGGTGAGGAATGCTTATAACTCAGTATTTTTGCATTACTATCTTTTCTAAGTCACCTATGCGGTGAGGAAGAAGCGAGCCAAGCCGGATTTACGTTATTTTGCGTTTCTAAGTCACCTATGCGGTGAGGAAGATAAAAATATAGTCAAACAGTATTTTATAGATTTTCTAAGTCACCTATGCGGTGAGGAAGTAGACCAACATATAAGAACCCAAAAGGTAAGGCTTTCTAAGTCACCTATGCGGTGAGGAAGTTTTTTGGATAAAGTGCTTTGGCTAACTTATATTTCTAAGTCACCTATGCGGTGAGGAAGACATGATTGAAAAAATCACAGAGCAATACACATTTCTAAGTCACCTATGCGGTGAGGAAGGCAAGCGCAGTAGCTTACGAGGAGTCTCTAGATTTCTAAGTCACCTATGCGGTGAGGAAGCTTATCGCCGGTAAACTTCACTCCTTTGACTATTTCTAAGTCACCTATGCGGTGAGGAAGTTGATACCTGCTCACTCTTACCACTCCTAGGTTTTCTAAGTCACCTATGCGGTGAGGAAGGTTAGCTGGTTGGACTGGATTTAAGTGTGAGTTTTCTAAGTCACCTATGCGGTGAGGAAGCGCCTAGTGCATTTTTACCAATCAAGATAGATTTTCTAAGTCACCTATGCGGTGAGGAAGATTAGCCCGCCACGCTCGGTAATTGGTTAGAATTTTCTAAGTCACCTATGCGGTGAGGAAGCTTGAGAAGCACGGCTTTGCAGTGTCGTTTGGTTTCTAAGTCACCTATGCGGTGAGGAAGCTATCGCAAAGCTGATGCTATCTAATCATGGTTTTCTAAGTCACCTATGCGGTGAGGAAGTGCGGTGCTTTTCGTCTCTCTCCGCAATGGCTTTTCTAAGTCACCTATGCGGTGAGGAAGTGCCGTATATACTCCACTACTACCTTTTATTATTTCTAAGTCACCTATGCGGTGAGGAAGCCGACGCTTGGTAATGCACCATCCAAACCCATTTTCTAAGTCACCTATGCGGTGAGGAAGTGCCGTATATACTCCACTACTACCTTTTATTATTTCTAAGTCACCTATGCGGTGAGGAAGTTAACAAACTCGCCGTTTATAACGTTGGCTCGTTTCTAAGTCACCTATGCGGTGAGGAAGAAAAGATTGCAACATATGACGCTCTTTGGAATTTTCTAAGTCACCTATGCGGTGAGGAAGATTGCGCAGGTATACCGGTGACGGGCGGTGCATTTCTAAGTCACCTATGCGGTGAGGAAGCCTCGCTATACATGCAACTTATATCTACAGACTTTCTAAGTCACCTATGCGGTGAGGAAGGCAGCTTCTTGGTCAGCTCACTACCTCTTAATTTTCTAAGTCACCTATGCGGTGAGGAAGGAAAGTCAAAGGAGTACGCCCCATTTGGTGATTTTCTAAGTCACCTATGCGGTGAGGAAGAAGAGAAGTTTGACGGCTGGCTCTCATCGTTATTTCTAAGTCACCTATGCGGTGAGGAAGTCGTTCAAAGTTAACACTGAGCAAGGCGTAAATTTCTAAGTCACCTATGCGGTGAGGAAGTTGAGGAAATGTACGAACTGCTTGATGCGCTCTTTCTAAGTCACCTATGCGGTGAGGAAGAACTGTAGGTTGGTAAAATCCATTACCATGTCTTTTCTAAGTCACCTATGCGGTGAGGAAGGAGCTAACCCCGTGTGGCGCAACCACGCGCACGTTTCTAAGTCACCTATGCGGTGAGGAAGTTTTAATAGATATTTACAAATTTTAGTTATGATTTCTAAGTCACCTATGCGGTGAGGAAGAAAATTCGGCCGCAAGATACGTTGCCTGAGTTGTTTCTAAGTCACCTATGCGGTGAGGAAGACTCGGGCTTAATGTATAGCTCGCTTGCGTTATTTCTAAGTCACCTATGCGGTGAGGAAGAATACACCTAAACGCTGGGATGGAGCCTCTTGTTTCTAAGTCACCTATGCGGTGAGGAAGCACAGCATCTTTGCCATTAAACGACACTTTGCTTTCTAAGTCACCTATGCGGTGAGGAAGAGGGTTTCAAGGGGTAGGCGAGCACCCCACAATTTCTAAGTCACCTATGCGGTGAGGAAGAAGCCAAGCTCGGCTTCTCTAAGTAGCTTTGTTTTCTAAGTCACCTATGCGGTGAGGAAGATTTCGCATCGCTGTAGAAACAACAGTGCAAATTTCTAAGTCACCTATGCGGTGAGGAAGATGATACGGTAGCCGCCATCTCCACCATTTTTTTTCTAAGTCACCTATGCGGTGAGGAAGGACAAAACAGACGAACATACTGACGCGGTAATTTTCTAAGTCACCTATGCGGTGAGGAAGATTCTGATAGGTTTTCTAGCTGCTCTTGCTCATTTCTAAGTCACCTATGCGGTGAGGAAGAAATACTGAGTTTAGCAGTCTTAGACTTCTGTTTTTCTAAGTCACCTATGCGGTGAGGAAGTTTTAGTGTCACTGCTTTTCGGCACATGGGTGTTTCTAAGTCACCTATGCGGTGAGGAAGATTCTCATAGCTTGCAATGGCGTTCGGCTCTTTTTCTAAGTCACCTATGCGGTGAGGAAGCTGACACTTCTGTCAGTGATGCCGAGGTCTCTTTTCTAAGTCACCTATGCGGTGAGGAAGTCCATGTCCCACCCGTTGCACTGCCTACACTGCTTTCTAAGTCACCTATGCGGTGAGGAAGGAGTTTTTACCAAGCGCATAAACCACTTTGGCATTTCTAAGTCACCTATGCGGTGAGGAAGTATGTGTGTCTGTGTTAGCTGTGGCGTGATTATTTCTAAGTCACCTATGCGGTGAGGAAGTTGCGCTAGTGACCGCTTACGGCTTTCAGGTTTTTCTAAGTCACCTATGCGGTGAGGAAGAACAAGGCAGACACGCAAAAGACACTTGCAGATTTCTAAGTCACCTATGCGGTGAGGAAGAACTGATTTAAGCCACTTGTTCTTAAAGTACTTTTCTAAGTCACCTATGCGGTGAGGAAGATATCGTTACTGTTCGCATAGCCGCTCCTATAGTTTCTAAGTCACCTATGCGGTGAGGAAGGAGAGTTGGACTAAGCAGTACGATAGACCTGTTTTCTAAGTCACCTATGCGGTGAGGAAGAATCGCTATCAACGACTCAGACGACGCCGAATTTTCTAAGTCACCTATGCGGTGAGGAAGTACGATCAGCTCAACAAGCATTTAGAGTCGCTTTTCTAAGTCACCTATGCGGTGAGGAAGCCTAGCAGGTACTTAGCAATGCGTTTGTTAATTTTCTAAGTCACCTATGCGGTGAGGAAGAAAAGACTCAAAAATCGAAGCGCTTTGCGTGCCTTTCTAAGTCACCTATGCGGTGAGGAAGCAATATATGGCCGTAAAAGAAGCACGCCGTTATCTTTCTAAGTCACCTATGCGGTGAGGAAGTACCTCTATCTTTATCAAGTACAAACATAGCATTTCTAAGTCACCTATGCGGTGAGGAAGTATTATTAAGTGCTTTATTTAAATTCTTGCAATTTCTAAGTCACCTATGCGGTGAGGAAGAGGAATTATACCTCAAAAAACTCAGTTACAACAAGGCGTGGAGAGTGAAACACCCTATTTTACCCTCCGTTTTTCGCCCTAATGTAACTGATTGATTTTATTACAAGTTTTTAAATAGCTCAAAAAAAGGGTTTTTTGTCCCGATTTTTGGGTAATTCGTCATTACCTTATAAGTAGCTTACCAATGGGGCACAGTAACCTTATCTGCCGCATTGTTAATGCCATAGCTGTTAAACGACCCTTGAGTCTCATTATCTGCCATTTCTTGAATGATAGATAATGCGTAGGGTTGATTGTTGCTGAGGCTCCTTAAGTTGATATAAGGATAGGGTTTGTTATCCTGCTTGTGTTTGGCGCAGTGTATCAGTGCCGCCTCCAGCGTAATGCCTTTGTGCTCAGCGAATGCTTCAGCTTGCTTGAGCACGTTTTTATGGCGGTAGCGTCTGATCACAACGTGCCCTTTGGCTTTGTCACCAACCTCATTGATGCGCTTCACATGTACATAGTCCGTCAATCGCTCCAGCCATTTATCGAGATCTAGAGTCTCTAAATCCTTTTGGCTGGTAGCAAAGACACGTAACTTTAGCCCCAACTTAGATGATTTACCCTTTTCATCATAATGATAATCAGGGAAGCTAACACCGATAGATTCGATGCTGTGCTTGTTTTTCATCTCCGCTAAGGCAATATGAAGTTGGGTAAATAGCTTACTCCAGATGAAGTAAGGCGCAATCTCCGGGTCAGGGATTATGGTTATCTCGCAGTAATGGGTCAAGCTGGTAGTTGAGTCCGTCATCACTTACTCCTTGCCGCTGGCACCGAATACGCCACCACGGATAAGCACACCCATGACATAATGCTGCTGCTCGGTGCTGGGCGCGTCACCCTTTAATACCCAATTATCAAATAGGCTGTAAAAGTCCATTTTATCTTTAGGTTGGCGAAAAGCAGTACCTAATGTTGTGACTGCACCATAAGGTTCGATAGCGATAGGGAACTCAGCATCAGGGTACCAATCGTCAATGGTACGAATGGCATTGCTGACTTTTTGCGAGTGCATGCCTGCTTTGCCATTAATCTCATACAAGATTTTACTTTTGCTCTTGCCCGTATCGAGTACCAGTTCTTGCGAAGGATAAACTTCTTGACCATAACCCATTATGGCAGCGGCTTTGACGTATAAAATGATAAAAGCGTCGCCATTTAAGCCCTTTTCAATCAGCTTAGCCAATTCATTGATTTTGCTATCGTCTGTGTTGAAGTCTTTTAGTGAAATGGACTTTGCATCAAATTCAAAGTCGTGTTTAGTGCCATCAATATCACATTTAACATTAACCTTAATGCTTTCAGCGCCTACACGATTGCGCCACAACCAGCGGGCATTAGCAATATTACTAGCGTAGCGACGAGCCAACTCATTAACACCTTGGTTATCCAAATAATCCTGTACCGTTGAGACTAAGGCCTGTTGATAATCTTGGTCGTTACAGACGCTAGGCTTACCGGTGAACGGCAACACCTTACAGCTCCACGTTACAATCAGAGTATCATTGGTTTCATCTAATGAGGCTGAATCTACCGTTTGTAGATTGGCTTTTTGAATCTCGGCATCGAGCTTGGCAGGGTCTTTAGCAATGGCGCTTTTTTGACGGTTACTAATCGTACCTCGGACAGACTTTTCGTTAATGGTTACAGGACTAACTTTAGCGTTAGCAGTTTGGCTGTCTGTTTGTGCAAAGAAACCATCTGAGATATCAAGGTTACGCTCAAAGGCTAGGACGGATGCAGTTTTTAGGGCTGTTTTTGACATATTATTCTCCATGATTGTAAGAAATTAAAAGTTAATTGAACGGGTTATTGATTGATTAGAACAAAGTAAAGTTAAAACTCTTGATTCTGAGTGACTAAATAAAGTGATTCATCAGCATCATAACGGTAACGCCAAAACGCATTAGCAATATCATTATCACCGCCGACACTATTTAGACGCTGCGGATAAACCCACCTACCAAGGCTATATATAGCTTCAACATATTGACTAGGATATTCAGGATTGCGCACGTTTTGCATCATGCCAGCGTCATATAAATCAGAGATACCTTGATAGCCTATCGGCATAGGCACTAGCCAGCCGTGTCCGCTTTTACGTGAGGTAGTTAGCCACTTTGTATCGCCGTTTTTTTGGGTTTCAGGAAAATGATGTAGTGTACAAACATCTATCAAAGCGTCTAGTGGCGTCGCGTCTGGGTTGTCTGCTTGCACCTTATCGATAATCTCGGCAAAGTCGTCCTGCGCGTCCATTAACACAAAAGCCGGCAGTAATTGCGCAGTAATAGAGCTGACGTCATCTTTATCAAAGAATTGCACGGGCTCAAACCTTGCCAAGCCCCTTACGCTACCACCAGCCATACGCTGCTGCTGTAGCCACTGCTTGGTTTTTTGCATGGCATAATCTTGCTGCTCATTAGTTAAGGTATCTGTACCTAATATCTCGACTACAAAGGTCATCACCAATCGGCATTTGCCTTCTTCAATTATAGAGGCGGTTTTGCCATCTTTTTTGATGGGATTGCGCGTTTGGTTAAAAGTGTAGTTGTTATAACTATTAGGACGATACATTTGTGGTTGGCAGTCGTGACAGGCAAGCAGTACACCGCCTAAGCAGACATCAGAGAGCAGCTCATCATCTGCCATTTTTCGTGACATCGCATGAAAGCTACCCAAAAACCCAGTGATAGCAGGGAAGCCATAAGTCAGCGGACTTGAGATAGTATTCGCTCCTTCAATGACGACCTTTTTAAACATCAAATAGCCAACCACACCAATACTATTGTCATCATCTATGCGGCTCATAAAAATACTCCTTTGCCTGCGCGCTCGTAGCGTTTTTTCATATCCTCAATCTCACGCTCCCATTCCAAATGCTCAGCATCACCAAAATCGCTGGCTATTTGCTTAAATTCAGCTTGCATTAAGGTATTGAGCCAACGCGCAAAACGATGAATAATTTGACTATGCCAAGCGTCATCTTCTTCACGTTCTGCTTTGAACTCAGTTTCACCATCAAGGTCGGCGCGTTTGGGGTCGAGCCAAAGCTTCTCAATGCGGTCAAGCTCATAGTCTTTTGACCAGCCAGCAGGCAGGTTAGTGCGGATGTTTTCTGCTGCGGCAAATATCTGATATAACACTTCATCGATAGCGCGTTTGCGCGCCTCTCTGACATCGACAATATTGCGCGTGTCTTTAATGGACTTAAAAATATTTTGGATGGCTTCGCGGGCGTTATATTCCATGCTAGTGCTAAAGATACTATTGGCAAATTTAGACAACTTAAAAGCGCGGTCTTGTTTAATGATAGGAGGCAGAGAGGGGAGGAGGTAATTACGCCCACCTTGTTTACTCATGAGCAGGCTGACGTTTTGCGGCTTAGTGCCACCAAGCTGAACGGTTGCCAAATTATTCAAGCTCACATAAGGACGCTGTTCGGCAGTTTTCTTAAAGCGATTATCGCGTGCGGCTTTATTGTCATCAGAAAATTTAAGATGATTGACGCGTTGGTAAACTTCATGGGTAAGTGCAGAAGGATAAAGCGGGACGATATTAATATAATTAAGCTGCTCAATATCGGTCTCTTCATAAGCGTTAATGACCCATAAGGTCTGTTTGTTACGCTCATGAGTGACTGGCTCA
This sequence comes from Psychrobacter sp. H7-1, assembly GCF_904846585.1. Taxonomy (NCBI): domain Bacteria; kingdom Pseudomonadati; phylum Pseudomonadota; class Gammaproteobacteria; order Moraxellales; family Moraxellaceae; genus Psychrobacter; species Psychrobacter sp. H7-1. Next base: position 9,244 of record NZ_CAJHBH010000056.1, on the reverse strand, counting down.
GTAATGTTATTTTGCAAAGCCTCTTTAAAGGTTTGGTGGTAAGTATTTGCAAGAGTTTGGTCACTGTTAAGTGAAGCAACAAAGTCAGTATTATCTGCTAAGATAAGGTCACGAATTTTAGTTGTCTCATTTATTTCAAAATCGAAAAAAGCGGCCAGGGGCAGGGCAGCGGCATTACCATTGGCATCAATATAGCTACTGTCTATTGAGTGCGTACCGACGATGGTTTTGGGTAAATTATTTATGGCTTCAAAACTGACATTATCGCCTTTGGCATCAGGGTGTACCCCTTTTGAGATATGCGTACCAAAATTTAATTGCTTTGCCATGCGCGTTGCAGCGTCAGCAATCCAATTATTGACGCTATATTTATCTTTAGCATCTGCTAAGGTTTCTTTTAACTCTGAAGCCTTTTCATGCTCCTTATTTTCAATGGCTTTAGCGAGCTGCTTTTGCTCGGTTTCAGTCTTTTTGTCGTATTGGCTAGCAAGAAAGGCGTTGACCGCATTGCTTGCTAGCTCTGGGGGTATGTCAGTCATAGATTGTATCCTAAATAACGTTTAGTAATATTCTAAAGATGTCGTATAGATATGGAATACCTATACGCCTTACAGTATCAGAAAATAAGTTTATCGCTTATCTTTAGGGGGATAAGGGTCATTACCATGGCTATCAGCATTGCTGATTCTGCCATCTTTATTATGAATAACTAATTCAGACTCTTGATTGCGACTGATTCCACGTGCATGGTCAACTGCATCTGTTTTGCGCTCATGATATTTAATGGCACGTTTGCTACCACCACCTTTAACATCCCAGCCACCTTCCGAATTTGGCACAACATGATGTGTTTTTCTCGCCATAATCAATTACCTCGTATGAACCTATAAGTAAAAGCCAGGGCAAACGCATACTTTTAAAAAACATTAATATTTTCAGGAACTTATAAATTTAGAAAATAAAACCTTAAATTCATAACTATCTGATTTTAAATATAATTCTTAAAAGTGTGCGTTTGCCCTGAAGTAAAAGCCAACATCAGTATTGAATAGTTGACTAAAGCATTAAAGCATAAGCTTAAATTATAATCAACCATGTCATACATAATATTTAAATGAAATAATCGATTTGTTATTATAGTACACCATTGCTTAAATGGCTTAGAAAATGTCATACACAATATTAAATTTCACCACCGCATAGGTGGATTGGCTCAATCAAGAAGCACGGTTAACGCCGTGCTTTTTTCATGCCAATAACTCACTCCCGCACAAAACCAAAAAACTCATGAAACGCCCAGCCGCGACTGTTATTAGCCTTGATGCTATCAAGTGACACTGACGAGTAGGTCATGGCTAACGAACACAAGCTCTTATCAGGCTGAGCCACTTGTAAGTCCTGTAAGACGTCATTCAATGAAGTGCTTAACCACGGCTTTATTTGCGCGTGCTCAAAGTTAAAATTCAGCGGCTGAATGGTTTTATTATGAATGGTAGATTTAGTTAAACCCTTTTCAAATACATCTTCTGCATAATAAGCATCAAATCCTGTCGTTGGCGTATCGGCATCTTCATCATCATTAACCATGCGCGGAATTAACAACCAGTCGTCTTGCGGAGTGCCCGCTCGAAAAGGACTGATTTGCTGTAGATGAGTATGCGCACGATTGGCAGTGGCTTTGCTATCCCAATAGGCATTGACGTAGTTAAGCTTAGGGTTGTTAAGTAGATGCCGCATTACCTGATGTTCAAGGTCGCTTAGCGTGGTTATTGCTTTACTTTGAGAAGATGAAATTCTCGGTCTAGCATCAACTTGTGTCAGTTGTTCTACTGTCATTAGCTCATTCAAATCATAGCTTGGGGGTTTAAATAGCGTGGTCTCAAACCCTGGATGGGTAAAGATAGGCCGTTTGCCATTAGGATGCTTAAAGTAGCGAATATTGTATTGCAGCAGCAGAATATTTGGCTCATTAGCAACCTTGTCAGGACGATGTCGCCAGACACGCCCAGCCAGCTGAATGATAGAGCGCATAGAGGAGGGTTCTACGATTGCCCAGTCATAATCATGGTCGCGCCCGACTTCTGCGACAGGAGTAGCCAGTACCATAAAGATATGATTTTTATTAGGGTTATTAGCAATGGCTTGCTTAATCTCAGAATGATCAAAAATGCCAACTTTACTATCGCTACGGTCTAAAACTCTATCCAGCTTATTCTCCAAAGCATTGCGCAGTAGTAAAAGCTGCTTAGCGTGATAGCACGCTACATGTATAACCGTGTCATCTGGCACCGTTATGCCGTCTGCTTTAAATAACTGCATAGCGATACTGGTAATGTTGTTAATATTGGCAACGCGAATGAGTCCAATGCTTACCCGCACATCTTTATCAGCTTGAAGCTTATTATCAGACACTTCATTATACTTATAGTGCAAGCCTATGGCAGCATCAACCAAAGTCTGCGCCAAAGTGCTATAAAACTGCGACGCTTTATCCTTTGTATAGTTAGCTGAAAAAGGCAGTATTTCTGCCTTACGTCTGATAGGTTGCTGGGCTAAATAGCTGGCACGTTTTTCACAAAATTGTTTATGACTGTTTTGAAAGCCATTAACGTCGCTGCATTGTTCCGATAGCATCGCTTTGGGTTGTTCATCGAACCATGCGCAAACTACTTTTGGCGTAGGTTTATTCTGACTTTGATTAAATAGTTTTCGCCCCTCCATATAGGCTTCAAACAGTCCTGTCACCAAATCAGGAGTCAAGGTTGCAGATGAAAGCAGCACTCGCGTACCAAAGAGTCCAGCAAGGTGTACTAAACGCGACAGCGCAGGCAAGTCCGCTTGATCAAAGTCATCAGGTTCATCGAGTATTAAGTCACTACTGAGCAGTCGCAGCATGGGGGCAATATATTTACCACCACGTTTGCACTCAGAGGCTTGGATAATATGGTCAACGGTGCAGGTCACGATAGGCGCAAATATTAAATCGCGTGCTTTAGGGCTAGCGATGACCGTATCGAGATTCAGCGCCTCATAGTCTTGATAGTCAATGTCGCTATCGACGATTTCATCTAACAAATCTTCGCTGGACTCACTACCGAAAGTTTCAGACTCATTATCAGGCTCATCGTCCTTTTTATATTCACCGATAATGTCAGTAATATCATTAGTCTTATTATCGTATGCTAGTTCAAACAGTTTTTTATTAGCACTGCCACCTACCAGTATCGCTAACTGGTCACCTGCCAATTTTAAGTTTTTACGAAAGCTTAAACCGGTCTGCAAGGTTAGAATCCGCAGTCCTAAAGCGATAGTAAAGCGCGCTCCTTTTTTTGGGTCAGCTAGAGCGTACATGATACGTGCATTACCGATGGTTTTACCTGCGCCTGTCGATGCCATATTAACTCCAAAAAACCCATGCTCGCGCGTGGCTTCTTGCAAACCATAAGTCATCTTGAAAGCTTGGTTCTGCCATTTAAAACGTTCAATCCCAGTAGGTTTAGCTAATGGATCATGATTACGTAGTGTTGGCATTTCACTGGCAATGATAGGAAGTGCACGACAAAAATGTGCTGTAAAAGCTCCGACACCTAATAGATGCTCCTCAAGAGATTGCTTAGCGGTTGGCGTGCTGGCGGTTCGGTCGGTATTAGCGGCTAAATTTTTAAAGCTGCTATCGACTGTGATACAGCGAGAGTCGTCTTCTTTGAGACTAGAATAATTATGGTCGCCTACCATCAAGCATAACCGTGATAAATGCAGTAAGAATGGATCGCTGATGGCTTTATTATCATCAACCGCTTGCTGGCTTAATTGCATTAAGATCGGGTCATTTAAGGCTTTTTTAGACCAACGCTTGATATTCTTTTGCCAAGCTGGACTATTAATGACTAAATGCTCAAATTGCCAAAAGTCCTTTAATTGCGCTTTGGTCATCTCCTCTAACGACTTAGGATTTTTTACCCAATAGTCGAACGGCTCAATTTTTCCATAAAACTGATTTAAGTCTCTTTTAATCTCTAACGTATTTTGAGGTAATTGCAAACGTTGAATATCTTTGTAAGGGTAAAAAACCTTTTTGATAGGTGGCAAGCGGTGGTGAGTAACAATCAGCCAAGCGACCCACTGTGCTAGGGGCGGCATAGCTTTTATATTGACACCATCTTTATTAGCATTAGATAATAGATTTTCTATATTATTATTTTCTAACCATTTATTTAAATTCATTAAACGGTCAAGCCATGCTTCGTCAGTGCTGCAATCGCCAATCATCAGCTCAAACAGTTTTAATGATATCCATTCATGCCGATAAGAATCGCCTTGTTTACTACCAAAAAGGAGTTTCTTTTGAAAACCAATCGTTGATTTGCCAATGTCGTGGAGTAATGCAGCAAGTGTAGCGATAATTTGAATACTACTGGCATAACTCCATTCATTCTCCCACTCACTATGCAGAATATTTCTTTTGGTACGGTTCACAGCCACTACGCCAACCTCATTAAACCGCCGCTTATTACCCACAATCCATACCAGCTCAGTCAACTGGCGAGTTTTATTACGATGACAGCTTACCGCTGTAGACTTGGTCGCTGATTTGCGCAAGAGTTGTTTAACCGTCGTAAGTCCGTCTTCCGTAATAGCCGTCTGCCAAACATTATCACCAATACGATTGGCAAAGGCGTCCAAAATACGGCGAGTACGTTTTAGTGATTTCTTCTCACACTGAGAGACAAAAGTGACAATCATAATTTATACCTGCCAATCTTTGGTCATCGCCAACTGTTTAACCACTTCAAACTGATAATCCAGCGCCTTATGTTTGGTAAACATGTTGATGCACTCTTGGCGAAACTCTTGCTCGCTCATGTTCTCGCTAGCGCAAATAAAGGCGAGGGGCAGCACCAGCGCGTCTTTGATGATATCGGCGATATCAAACACCAATGCCCCGCGCCGAGTCTTACCATGCATCACCGCAAAACCGTGCGGAATGCCAAGCGTCCATGCGGTTGTTGCACCGAGACCGTACGCCAGATAGTTGCCATGATTTAGAAACCCGTTAGCCTTGTCGATGCCTTCGTGCTCACGGGTAAAGCCGTCATAACCCGTATTTTGGGCGGCTAATTTATAAAGCTGTTTAGTCAGGCGGGCTTCCAATTGCAATAAATGCATGACCTCTGTCTGCCTATCGATTTGATGAATATTATCATTGAGCAGTTTCTGTATCGCATCCATATTGCTGTCAAACCCCCAACGTTTAAGGTCGCTGTCTTTATTCCATACCGCTTGCAGATAAGCAACGCGAGCTATTTGCAACTGCTTGGCTGCAGCAAGGCGTTTATCATCATCCCACCACCAGCTCATCCAACCTTGAATATATTCAGTCGGTCGATACTCGCTTTGCGGAGTCATCCACTCAACATAGACCTCACGCTCTGTGCCCATAAATAACGGCATACCACCACCACCGCAAAAGCCAACTAAAACGCCTGCTTGTGATAGAAGGCGCATCGCCGCTTGAGTAATGGAGGTGCCTGTACCAAGTAGAATGGAGGTAGTGTTAGCGATAGGAATATTATAATAGAGGTTAGCTTTGTCATCTTCAGTAAGATACAACACACGCCCGTCCTTTTGCATGACTCGGCAATGCGACAGGTAGTAGATATTGGCACGTTTGGAGTGCAAAATGGTTTTGAGATCTGAAGAGACAAAGCTATTGTCGGTATAGGGGTTGCTAGGTTTGCTCATTATCTTTCCATTTTGTGGCAAAAGCCATATCAGATGTATGGTTTTACTATAGTCAAGATAATATAATTAAACAATAGTCAGGCTGATAAAACACGACACATAGTGTCGTTTAGGTATGAGTATTTACTAGAATTGGCTTTTCAAATAAGAATAATACAAATTTAGAAGGCTCTAAATAAACTGAGTTTATAAAATCGGGAAGTGATTAATGGAGAGCATCGCACTGTCAAATATTAGAGATCACTTTATGATTAACGTAATAGCACTATGATATTCGCGTCCATCACGGGCGCGTGGATTTAGATACTTAAGTCTGTCTATTTGTTCAACCAAAATCACATCGTTTGCATGGGCGTCTTCGATCAGCTGCATGAGCTTTGTACGTACTAGCTTTGCCCCTGATTCATTCTAGACATAAACGCAGCGATTTTATGATCATTAGCAATATATATAAGCTAATTTTTGGCATGCTTAGCATCTTATTGTTTTATTGATGCTCTAAGATACGCTTTTATAAACATAACCACCTAAAATAGTCTGCTATAAGTGGTCTGTTAATACGTTTGAGAGGTAGAAGAACTAGTTTTACTAGGGGATACCCAAAAAATTCCTCTAAACGATAGCTTATCTGTAAGTAGTCTGGGCGATTCAGAAACCTGATTTTAAATCTATAGGTTGAGTCGTATGGCGTTTTGCCATATATTTGCCCAGTAAGGGTAAGCAAAACATTGGTAATTGAAAAGCACCCAGTAACGGTAGAAAAACCGCACCCATAAAAGGTACAGTTATGGTGTAAGAAAGTAATACATTGCGTCCGCCACACACCAGCGCCGCGACAATAGCATTCTCATAGCCAAAACGCCGATACATTATATAAGCGGTAAAATAAAATACCAATGCCAATACCGAACTTAGCACTAGTAATAACAACGCTTGCCAGGGATTATGGTCAAAGGTGGTACGAAATCCTGCCATCAGTCCCAGTGGAAACAACATCAGCAGTAAAATATTAAACTGCCCAATTTTGGGATAAAAACGTGACAAAATAGCAGGTGGAACGAACCGACGCACTCCCACAGCTAGCAGCATTGGCATAAAAATATAGGTTGTGTGTCAAAAAGTATGCTGATCAAAATTTGAACAATTTTTGAAGCTTTAAAAGCCATATATAATCAGAGAACTTAGCATAGACTTCTTATTGACTTTTAGCGCCAGCATACTTTTTAGAACACCACCAAATATTGAATACCCGTGACGAAGGGTGGTCACCAAAGTATCGATTTAATTCTAAATTTTTATGTTGAGTTTATAGAACTAAGTATTTATTGACTATATGATTAGGAACGATAAAGAGAGCCTTATCAAAGCGTCGTCTAGACCATTGAAATTAGCAGACATTATTCCGACCGACCACCTATCGGATACTTTAAAGTCAAACCTGACTTGCTGTCTAGGCTTATATCCATAAGGCTTTTTGCTAAAGAAGCTTATAAGAAGCAGTGTTGCGCCCGAATAAAATAATGGCTCGCCAGTAGTTTTATAGGGTGGGTTCGACATCGGCGAAGTTCATAGCTACCTTATTTCTTCTTGATTCAAAGTTTATGGCTTACTCTCATTAATACAAAGGCTATCATCCATAACCAACATCATGTGGACAAAAAACCTAAATAAAGGCGAGTATTTCCAAGTGTTTTTGCTAGATGTAAAGCTGTTAGACAGGTCTCTAGCTTCTCGACTGGCAATACCTATCCTAAGTGTAGAGACAGATGGGTTTTTCTGATATCGCATACCTTTATACTCAGGCTGATTGAGTGTGGTATCTTTCAGTTGAGCATCAGTAGTTATAAGCCAGTTTTTTTCAGGTAGTAGCTGTTTTGCTATACCTATAAAGCGTTTAAAGTCTTCTATTCTTGATTCCGGGAAGGATATATAAGCCTTACTGATAGATATTTTCTGACAACAGATATCCATGAACCATTGCCAATCTTGCTTGTCTTGAGTGCGCAGTAGGCTGCCATTATTCCTTAAATGTGTAAGCAGTCTATAGTCACTTTGTTCTTGAGGCTTAAGAGGACTAAGCACAATCCTCTCTACCGAGTCTGGCTTGATAAAGCGCTCTTTATCTCGAGTATTGATTATATTGCTGATTTTATAAGCACGTTTCGCTAGGGTTTTTGCATCATCGAAGTTGATATTTAGTATTGTGGCAGCTTCTTTAAGTGAAATGCCCTTATCGGATAAGCAAAGTAGCTGTTCTACAGTATTTATACCATAGCGCATAAAGAGCTCATTAGTAGTGGTAGGTGTAAAATCAGAAATAAATTGAGCTGTTGTGTTCTCTATGACAAATATTGGTGATTTTCGTATGCCTTGATTGATGCTCCTAAATAATAGGCCACGGATACTAGGCAAGCTTATAGTATTATTATCAATATCAGCATGGTTCTGCACCAGCGTTTTATTTGAAAACCCTGTAATGTTATTCAGGGTCTGAGTGGGAAGCTTGATATTTGCTTGGCTAAGCTCATAAGTAGCCATTAAAGTGGCTACATGATTATAGTACTCAAAACTGCGCTGAGGGGACAAATGCCCCATAATACCAGCTAGGGCATACCAATGATCCTGGGCATCAATGTGCTCGCCTAACAGCCCGTATTTGATACGTAGCACATCATCTTCATCATAGTCTGTTAATGAAGCTATAAGATGTTCGTGGCCCATCAAGACCATAGATAGGTTGGTTATGGCAGTATGTCGAAAGCCGTGGAAAGTATGGTTAATTGCTGGATCGCCTTTCATAGTAATATCTTTTACCACTCGTTTAAAAAGTTGTAACGGCGCATGATCATGTAGTGGCTGACGATCAGAGGATAACGTAAAGATAAATCGATTAGGGTTAGTGCCAATATTGCTTTGTATAAAGTTTAAAAAAAATGTTAATTCGTCAGGCTTAAGCAGTGCAAAGACTGGCACTCGACGAATGCTACCTTGAGTTTTAGTTGAGCGATAACGGTTAGGCCTTATTACTAGGGAGGGCTGTGACTGGGATAGACCTTCAATATCATTAAACTTTAGACCCAATATTTCTTTTTTTCGCATGCCAGTTCGATAGGCTAAAATAAATATAAGCGCCAACATGTCACGCTCTAAGAGGTCTACTGAGGCTAGTATCTGATTGATAATGGCGTTATATGCTTGAGGTGATATTAATTCAGAACGGACTCGTCGCCCTTTTTGTGAGTATTCTATGCTGACTTTAGGGAACTTGTACTTGTTGCTGGCAAAACTATGCATACGGTTGAATAACTTTGCAGAGTAACCCAAATCAGTATTGCCTCTAGTAAAAGCTTTATACTCTAAAATGTCCTCATAAAGTGTGAACCGCCCCGAGTATATCGGAGAGTGGATTACTTGAGTCAGGCAGCTTTGTTTGACTCATTAAGACTATCATAGTATCGTCTCTCAAACTCAAAAGGCGACACATAACCAATCGTACTATGAA
>NZ_CAJHBH010000055.1:0-19109 GCF_904846585.1 Psychrobacter sp. H7-1 | reverse complement strand
AACCGCACCTGCTGTGATGGCAGGATTGTTCCAGTGGCTTAATTTTAACGAACTGGTAAATCATTATTCCCCTGACAAACTACGTCAATTCGCTGATGCGGCTAGTAAATTTGTGTAGATACCTATGGTTTAGCGAGGGGAGGAAGTCAAGGGCTGTGATTTGTTATTGGACGGCTTGACAACATCAGATGTGATGAAGCTCATGTATTGGTCTCCTGGGTGCTTAGCTTGTCTACTTGAGCATCGGCCTGAGTCTGATGCTGGCGCTGCGCTTGCAACACCATACTATTGCCAAGCGCTTGGTTTTGCAAAAATGGGATACACGCCTGCCATGCGCTGCAATCTTTGCCCTGCTCTCGGCGCACAAAATAGTCCTGCACCATGCGTGCTTGCTGCTCAATACCATAGCTAAAAAACGGTCTGCCCTCAGCAAGTCTGTAATCGTATCGGCGGTTCATCATGGCCCCTCGCACCACCTTAAGACCTTGCTGCAGTTGCCACACGTGGGTAAGCTCATGAATCAACCAGCTTTTTTTACCCAAAGACTGTTTGCTAAAGTCCTCGATCCAGTCTTTCGGATTAAAATAAATATTGCCATTGGGGCTTACCGCATAGGTTTTTAGCACCCACCACGCGGTTTTTAATCGCACTTGTGAGACATCAAAGTCAGCACCGAATACCGAGTGCGCCATGGCAATCTCATCAGCATTTAACGGCCGACTTTTTTGCTCAGCCATAGGCGTTAGTTGACTTGCCACAGACTTTAGCTGACTTAAAAGCAAGCTGCTCACTGAGCGATGCGCTAAGGTTTTTAATGGGGTGATGGCTTTTGACGCTATTTTTAAGGGCGCTATTTTTGATAGCCTATTTTTGGGCAACATATACGTATTCTTTATAAATTAAGGTATAGATTAAGGTGATGGATATGAAAAAGATGACCACACTCTAATAATGAGTGCAAGCGGCCATAACTACAAGTGAACGCTTCGGGTATCTCACGCTAATCCCACAGTTTTAATAAACGCTTACCAAGGCTTAACTTCCCCATAATTAGCTTGCACTTGCAATTAGGTGGGACTTAGCTTGCAATTAGGCTGATTTTGGGCTGTAATCGTGACTGATTGACACGCTTTCACGCTAATTGCACTGAAGTTTACAACGCGACAAGGCATACTAACACGCATTGTCCTGTCATCTTATGGCGACTGTTTTATGCTATCGTCCTATGCTATGGACGCCACAAATACTGTTGCTACGCATGTTAAAAACGTTATAAAACAAGGTAATCACTGCCCATTATGGCCACTCACCCTCACTCTGCTATTTATCCTGATATTCCTCTAGCTCAGCGCCTGCGCCCTAAGCGCCTAGATGAGGTCATTGGTCAGACCCATCTTCTAGCGCCGGGTGCGCCCATCCAGCGCTTTGTCGAGCACGGTCATCTGCCCTCGCTTATCTTGCACGGGGAAGCGGGTATCGGTAAGACCACCATTGCCATGCTGTTGGCCGATGCCGTGGGTCGCCCGTTTTACCCGTTATCAGCGATTAACACGGGGGTAAAGCAGCTGCGAGAGGTACTCGATGCAGGCAGTAGCTCTGGTCAAGGTGGGCTGGATTTTGCGTCGCCCGTGGTATTTATCGATGAAATTCACCGCTTTAACAAGGCGCAGCAAGATGCACTGCTAGGAGCGGTGGAATCAGGCGACATTACCCTAATTGGCGCCACCACTGAAAACCCCTCGTTTAGCGTTAATAATGCGCTGCTGTCACGCTGTCAGGTATATCGCCTGCAGCCACTCGATGACACCCAGATTGGTGAATTGTTGCAGCGGGCGCTTAGCCAAGATGAATTTTTATCTCAGCTCAGCATTGATCTGCGAGCGCTGCCACAAATAGCCAACTTAGCCCAAGGTGATGCCCGCAAGGCGCTTAACTTATTAGAGATGGCGGTACAGGCCTCTGACCACAGCAAGAAGCCGATTGTGATTGATGATGCGCTGTTATCAAGCGTGGCACAGACCACCTTGCAGCGCTATGACAAAGATGGTGACCAGCATTACGACATTATCTCAGCGATGATTAAGTCGGTGCGTGGCTCAGATCCTGACGCTGCTTTGTACTGGATGGCGCGGATGCTGGTAGCTGGCGAGCCGCCGGAGTTTATCGCTCGGCGTTTGGTAATTTTGGCCAGTGAAGATATCGGAAATGCCAACCCCAATGCTTTGCTACTGGCCGATGCCGCCTTACGCTCGGTAAAAGCCATTGGCATGCCAGAGGCGCGGATTATCTTAGGCCAAGTGGTGGTGTATCTGGCCACCTCCGCTAAGAGTAACAGCACGTATTTGGCAATTAATAAAGCGATGCAATTGGCACAACAGGATCAATCACCTGTGCCGATGCACCTGCGCAATGGGGTCACTAAGCTGATGCAAAGCCAAGGCTATGGTGAGGGCTATCTTTATCCGCATGATTATCCCAATCATTATCAGCCGCAGCAATATCTGCCTGACAACTTGGTGGGTACTCGCTTTTATGAGTATGCCGATAACCAACGGGAGCAGCACAGTTTACAGTTTATGCAGTGGTTGCAGACGCAGGCACCCTCTAACAACCCTTAATAAACCAAATAAGCAATAAATCGAATAAGCGTTAATAAATAAGGGTATGCGCTGATGATAATCAGCCGCTCACAGATTTTTCAATCACATTGATTGACTGTAGTGAATGGCACTGAGACTCAGTTACAGGTACAATGGTTGCTATAATTAGCCCTTAACTGAACGAACAATATTTAACGAACAATAAAAGAGACAACACATCATGGCACTAGATAATATTAAAGACATCATTGAAGACATTCGCGCTGGTAAAATGGTCATCTTAATGGATGATGAAGACCGCGAAAATGAAGGCGACCTGATTATGGCCGCCACTCATGTCAACCCTGAAGCCATTAACTTTATGATTACCCATGCCCGCGGCTTGGTGTGCTTGACCTTGACTGAAGAGCGCTGCCGCCGTCTTGAGCTGCCGCTGATGAGTGACCGTAACGAGGCCAAATTCAGCACTAATTTCACCGTGTCTATCGAAGCGGCTGAAGGCGTGACGACTGGTATCTCTGCTGCTGACCGTGCGCGTACCGTGCAAGCGGCGGTGTCTGCCACAGCCAAGGCTGAAGACATTGTGCAGCCTGGCCATATCTTCCCCATCATGGCGCAAAAAGGCGGTGTATTGCACCGTGCTGGCCATACCGAAGCTGGCTGTGACTTGGCACGCCTAGCCGGTCTTGAGCCTGCCGCGGTTATCGTAGAAATCATCAATCCCGATGGCACCATGGCCCGCCGTGATGATTTAGAAAAATTCGCCGCTGAACATGATCTAAAAATCGGTACCATTGCCGATCTTATTAACTACCGCATTGCCAATGAGCAAACGGTCAATGAAGTCAGCAAACGTCCGTTTGAAACCGACTTTGGCACCTTTACCCTATATCAATTTAAAGAATACGGTGCGTCAGAGACTCACTTAGCCCTTGTCAAAGGCAATCCTAGCGAAGGCGTGAGTACCGTGCGTGTGCATGGCTTCCATCCGCTACGTGATTTATTTGCTGCCAAACGTGATGCCACCGGCCGCAGTGGTTGGAGTATCCAAAACTCTTTACAAGAAATCAGTCAGTCTGAGCGCGGCGTACTGGTCTGGATTGGCAACAATCAGCCGGTTGATTTGGGCGAAGCGCTTGAGCTTGCCAGCAACAATCAGTCTGTCTCTACGCTATCCAATCAGCCTTACCGCAGCATCGGCGTGGGCGCACAAATCTTACGTCACCTAGGCGTACGTGACATGCGCTTATTATCGACCCCGCTCAAATTTAATGCATTGTCAGGCTTTGATTTAAATGTGGTCGAGTGCATTGATTCACCTGATGCGCCAAATGCTTAATACGCTCAAAAACAAGGCATCTGCTTTCAAGCCATCTTCGAGGACGGCAGCCTCTGCCAAGATGCCTAAATCTAAGCTTAAGCCTTTGCTCTCAAAGACGCTACTTACCAAGCCTTTGGGAGTGGCAAATCAGTTGCTGCAGCCGTATCAAATTCAGCTGCAGCACTGGGTCAGCTACGATGGCAGCCAAATCCCTGTGACTATCGTTGGCAGTCCATCCGCCACACCTGTACTCTTGCTACATGCATTTGGCATGGATGCCCGTCAGTTTTTACCCTTTGTGTTGCCGCTGGCTGGCCAATACTGCTTTTATCTGCCTCACTTTCGCGGCTTTGGGTTAGCGGCTGGCACGCCCAGCAGTGAGTTTAACTTTATCGAGCAGTATACCAATGATGTCGATGTTATCCTGACTCAGATTTGCAGTAAACATCAGGTGAAGTCAGTGGATGTGGCCGCCATCTCTATGGGTGCTTTGGTCATGTGGGCGCATTTTAATCGCTATGCACCGCATGCGCAGACAGACAGCGCACAGGCAGAAGATAAACTAGCAGGTGAGGTAGAAACCAAAGCAGAAGCTACTTTTGAAACCAAAGCAAAAAGCAACTTTGAAACCAAAGCAGAACCCACGTTTGAAACCAAATCCAAAGTTAAGCGTTATTTAAACATTGATCAATCGCCTATTGTGCACAATCATGCTGACTGGCAAGGCGGGGTGTTTGGGGAGAAGCAGGCCGAAGTATTTGAACAATTCAATACGGTACTGCAAGCGACATTGCCTTATGTGAATCAGCAAAGTGCTAATGGGCAAACGACCCTAGCATTTACCCAATTGCCGCATCAGGTAAAACGGCAAATCACTCAGATGGAAACTGCGTTTTCATTATTGTCAGCCGGCCGCCTTGCGTCGCAATTATTTATTAAAGCCAGTGGTTATCTGCCCGATCATAAGCTGGCAGTTTATCAGCATCCCACTTGGCAACAAAAGCTGCGTGGTTTGCAGGCGTATCTTGAGCTGCCGTATGATTACCGAGACGCTCTGCCAGTTACCCAGACTCCGGTGACCATGCTGATTGGTGCTCAGTCCCAGCTGTATGATCCCAAATGGCAACGCCAGGTGGCCAATATCTTGCCCAATGCTCAGGTGATTGAGATTGCAGGCTCCGGTCACGCCATTCCGCTGGATGCACCGCTGCAGTTCTCACGTGTGTTAAAGCAGTTTTTGGTTTCAGCCTAAAATTCAGGCTTAAAAAGAAGTCAGGCTTAATCAGGCTAAAAAGCAGTCAGGCTTAAAAAGTGGGCTTAGCAGATGCCCTAATATTTACTATATTTTACTATTGGACGCTATGACCGACTCTTTATTTTCGACCCGCCACTATAGCTACCCTACGCTTGATGACACCATTCGTCAAAAAATGGTGCATTTACAGCAGTCTATCGCCAAGCTGGAGTCGAATTTAATCACCCCAGAGTCCATGGATAAACGCTTATCAAACACAGTAGATGATGAGAAAGTAGCTGATCAAAAAATAGCTGATAAGCACTTAGCTTCACACAATGGCGTATTGGCATCAAGCGAGGTTGATTATGCTGCCGAGCTCAACCCAAGCCAGCTACTGGCCGCCACCACCACCGAAGGTAAGGTATTGGTCATTGCTGGCGCCGGCTCTGGTAAGACCAAAACCCTCACCTACCGTACCAGTTATTTGATTGAAAACGGTGCGTCTCCAAGCAGTATTCTGCTGCTGACCTTTACTCGAAAAGCAGCCAACGAAATCAAAGGCCGTGTCAAAAGCCTGTTGGCCGAAAGCTTGGCCGATAATCGCGCGTTAAGCGGCCTGGATCTGAATGCCATTACCAGCGGCACCTTTCACTCTTTTTGTAATATGCTGCTGCGCCGCTATTCAGGCCTACTGGGCATCAACCCTAAGTTTACGATTTTGGACACCGGTGATAGCGAAGATGCGCTGGATATGATTTGCAAAGAGCAAGGCATTGTTCGCAAAAACATGAAGCAGGCTTTTCCGCGCAAAAAGACCCTACAAAATCTAATCTCCAGCTCTCGCAACCGTCATATCTTACTGCGCGACTTGATTGAAAATGACTATCCTGATATTGCCATTCATATTCCGCTGATTGAAGATCTGGCGATGGCGTATCACAAGTATAAGCGAGCCAATCATTTATATGATTTTGACGATATTATCAGCCAGGTGGTTTATCATCTAAAAAATAACCTGCAATTTCGCAAGCTGATTCAAGACACCTACCGTCATGTCATGGTAGATGAGTATCAAGATACCAACATTCCCCAAAAGCAGTTAATCGACTATCTCTGTGAGCCTGATAATGTGTCGCTGATGGTGGTCGGTGATGACAACCAAAGTATATATGCGTTTCGCGGTGCCAATTACGAAAATATTCTCCTGTTTGCTGACGGTTATCCCGACGCCAAGCTGATTAAACTTGAGCAAAACTACCGCAGCACGCCTGCCATTTTAGACTATGTCAATGCGCTGTCTGAACACATCACTTTGGGCTATCAAAAAAAGCTGTTTTCTAACCTAGCGATTGAAGGTGAAAAGCCAACACTGTGCCGGCGCAGTAATGATAAGCAAGAAGCGGTTTATATTGCTGATAAAATTATCGAGCTTAAGCCAGAGTATGATTTTAATGATTTTGCGGTACTAAGCCGCACCTCATTCCAGTCCAACGAGATTCAACTGCAGTTTATGCAGCGCAATATCCCCTTTATCGTGGTAGGCGGTATTAAATTTATTGAAAAGCGTCATATCAAAGACATCTTGGCGCTGGTTAAGATTTTGTACAACCCCAATGATACCATTGCTTGGCACCGTATTTTAACCTTGTTCAGTGGCGTTGGTGATGTGACTGCATCTAAGATTACCCAAGCCATTACCAACAGTAATGACTCGTTACAGCCGCTACTCGACCCGAAACTAACCAAAAACAAAGCACCCATTAACGAGCTGTATCATGTGCTCATTAAAGCGCAGCAGCAAGCCACTGTCGCCGATATCTTGCAAACCCTGATTGACTTTTACGCGCCTATTTTAAAAACCTTGGAAGACAATTGGCGGGAACGCTCTGAGGACTTTCGAGTGCTGATTAATTTGGCGCAAGAGCACAGCAGCTTAGATAACTTCTTGGAGAATTTAGCACTCGATCCGCCCAATGACTCGGTCGCGGTAATGACTAACCCTGAGGACAAACAGACCGATGCGGTGACCATTTCTACCATTCATAGCGCCAAAGGTCTTGAATGGCCGGTGGTCTTTGTTAATGCCTTAGTCGATGGCCTAATGCCGCATCACCGCTCTTTGCATGAGTTTGAGGCGTTAGAAGAGGAGCGTAAACTGTTTTATGTGGCCTGTAGCCGCGCCAAAACTCACCTATATTTAACTGCCCCTGATTATTTCTCAAGCTTTGCCGGTTACTTCGATAAAATCTCACGCTTTGTCAGTGAAGTGGCCACAGATACCCTACAAGTTGATGCTGCAGAATCTATAAGAAAATCTGATGAATCTCAATCGAATGACCCTGAATGGTGGTAGAACGCTGTGAGTTTTTATTGATAAAAAATATGAAGCTTTAAAAGACATAGTTCAATTTGATGTATATTTGTGTTTTGTTATTCTATAGTAGAATAAATATGTTAATATTTCAGTGCAATTTAATAGTATAATTTGATACTGGCCTTTAATACTATTTCATAATTACGAGGCTATTACTCACGATTTTTTCATTGGAGAATATAGTTGAAAATACTCATAGTAATTAACAGCTTAGGTATTGGAGGTGCTGAGAGTGTTGTTATAAATCTGGCTGACAAGCTTTCAGAAATGAATCATGAAGTTAAGATAGTATATTTATCTGATATCATATTAATCAAGCCTCGTAACCAGAATATAGAATTAATTTCCTTAGAAACCAATAAAAATAAAGATATATTACTTGCCTATTTAAAATTAAAAAACGTGGTAAATAACTTTAAACCCGATGTAGTTCATAGTCATTTATTCAAAGCAAACATATTATCTAGACTATTAAAATTCTCGAGAAACCCTCCAAAAATCATATGTACTGAACATAGTACTAAAGTAGGTGGATTAAGGAATCTGATTGGTTATAGATTGACTAACAGTTTAGCAGATATAAATACTAACGTTAGTGACGTTGCTGTAGAAAGCTATATTAGAAAGGGTGTTGTCAGCAAAGGATCTATGATAACTATTGAGAATGGCGTGGATACGTCTAAATTTATCTTTAATCCCACCATCCGTAAGAATATTAGAGATGAGTTATCAGTTTCTAATAAGAAGATAATCCTTGCAGTAGGGAGACTAGATACTCCTAAGGATTATCCTAATTTACTAAAAGCTATCTCTATTCTTAAAAAAAATAGAGATGACTTTACGGTATTTATAGTTGGTGATGGCCCATTAAAATCTAGTCTTATGAAACTAAGCAATGAGCTTGGATTAAAGGAAACTATCAAGTTTTTAGGCTCAAGAACTAATGTTAAAGACTTGATCCAAGCTGCCGACGTATATGTTATGTCTTCTATGTGGGAAGGTTTACCAATGGTAATTCTAGAAGCTATGGCTTGTGAAAGGATGGTAGTGGCAACTGACTGCGGTGGTATCAAAAATCTAGTTGGCCAAAATGGACTTGTTGTTCCTACTCGAAACCCAAGCCTCTTAGGAAGTGCTTTAGAAACAGCTCTTGATATGTCAAATGAGCAGCGTATTAGGACAGGCATTAGAGCTCGTCAATATATAGTAGATAACTATAGTTTAGATCATAAGGCTAAAGCTTACTTGAAATTGTACTCCTCATAGAATGGGTCTTTTTACCCTGATTTGTTTTAGAGGGTTAAAGGTATAAACTTAAACAATATCTATCGACCACTGTCAATTAATAAAACTCCATGCCTTTGACTAGTTTAGCACTTAAAATTCAATAAAGAAATATTTACAGTAGAGAAGTTAACATGAATGTTTTAAAAAGCCCAAAATCACTGTTTGCCAGTACCTCTCTTGCGGTGTTGATAGGCTTAACTTCAGGCTGTGCCAGCGTCAATTCTGGCTTACAATCCGGTGAACTGCCACCACAAGGCGCCTTTATTGCTGAAAATGGTATGCAGTTTAACGTTCAGCCTTTAAGCCTAGCTAATTTGCCAGCCTCACCTGCTTACTCTACTAGCCGTAGTAATCAATCGACCATGAAGAATGCTCGAGTACGTGAATTATTAAATAGTTCGCGTGCAGCAGATTACAGAATCTCTACCAGTGATATCTTAAGCATCAATCTTATTGGTTATCCAGAGATTACGCCGCCTATTCCCAGTACTGCCATTACCACAGCCACCAACCCTTATGCATCCGGCT
This sequence comes from Psychrobacter sp. H7-1, assembly GCF_904846585.1. Taxonomy (NCBI): domain Bacteria; kingdom Pseudomonadati; phylum Pseudomonadota; class Gammaproteobacteria; order Moraxellales; family Moraxellaceae; genus Psychrobacter; species Psychrobacter sp. H7-1. The sequence continues at coordinate 9,762 of NZ_CAJHBH010000055.1, read as the reverse complement.
ATCCTGTGGATCAGCAAGGCTATATTCAGTTCCCCTTAGTAGGTAGAGTAAAAGCCAGCGGCCTAACCGTCACTCAATTTACCAATAATCTGCGCAGTCAATTACAGCGCTATTTAAAGTATCCTGACCCGCAAGTAAAAATTGTGAATTATCGCGGTAATAAATTCTTTATCGATGGTGAAGTGCGTCAGCCCGGCGAGTTCAATATTGCCGATGCGCCAGTTTCTTTATATGGCGCCATCTCTATGGCAGGCGGAGCCACGCCAGAGGGAGACTCTAATAACGTAGTATTAATGCGCCGCGGTACGAGATATGAGCTTGGACTGCGTGATCTGCAAAACATGGGACTCTCTGCCAATCAGATCTATCTGCAAGATGGCGACTCTATTCATATAAACAGCTTAGATCGTAATAAAGTCTATGTGTTGGGCGAGTTTGGCGATATCAAGCCATTAGAGATTCCAGAGCAAGGGATTAGCTTATCGCAAGTTATTGGACAAGCTAAAGGCTTAAACCCAATGACTGCCAATGCGGCCAAAGTCTACGTGGTACGTGATCATGGCAATGCCTCATATACCGATATCTATTATGTCAACTTACAGACGGTGACTAACTTAGCCTTGGCCAACCGCTTTGAAATGCATCCCAATGATATCGTCTATGTCGATCCTACTGGTTTAACCCGTTGGTCAAGATTTGTTAATTCAATACTGCCCTCGAGTACGGCTATCAGACAGTTATCTGGTTTATAACGGCTTTAATATTACGATAAATAGTATATATTGTTGAGGTTAACTCTCTGTCTTGTGGTTTAGGAATCAGTCATGGCTTTTGAAAATATATTGGTAGTCTGTGTGGGGAATATCTGCCGTAGCCCGATGGCAGAAGCGTTGTTAAAGCAGCGTTTTCCTGACAAAAATATTGACTCGGCAGGCGTGGGTGCCTTGGTCGGTCATGGCGCCGATCCTGCGGCTATCGAAATTATGCAGCAGCAAAATATTGATATTACCGGTCATGTTGCTAAGCAAATCGATGAAGCACTGGCATTAAAATATGAGTTAATATTGACCATGTCTGATGGACAGACTAAGTGGATTGAAGAACGTTTCCCTTTTTGCCGCGGTAAAACCTTTAAACTGGGTCATTGGTGTGATAAAGATATTGCTGATCCTTATAAACATGAGATGAGTGCCTTTATAACGGCTTACCAAGACATCGTAAGCAGTATAGATGAGTGGCAAGACAAACTGGGTTAGAACAACAATGCTAAATAGCTAGGCTGCCCTACTATTTAACCTTTTTCTACCTGATTCTTTTACCTGATTAATTAGTAATTAACGAATAGCGAAGCCTTATGAGTAAAACTGTGCCAAACACTTCTATCAATGACGCCACTCAACAAGATGATGAGATTGACCTAATTGCACTGTTACTAACTTTGTTACGTGGCTGGAAGACTATTTTGACCTGTGCCCTATTAGGGTTAGCACTGGGATTCACTTATAGCCGCTATGTACAGCCTACCTATCAAACCGACGCCTTACTACAAATAGATGAAAAATCTCAAGGTGTTGCCGCGTTAGGCGCAAATATCTCAGAGCTGGTCGGCGAAGCCAAAAGCCAGGCAGAAACTGAGCGTGAACTGATCAAATCACGTATGGTGTTAGGTCCTGTGGTTGATAAGCTGCACTTAGACTTACGCATTAGTAATCCAGAGATAGGCGCGTTAGACCGCATTGCTCAATCGAAGGTCCCTACTCAGATCAGTACTGAGCAAGGTGTGTTTTTAGACACTCAAAATGGTGAAGCACAGATCACTAGCTTTGAGGTACCTTTGGCTTATCTAAATAAGCCATTTACGTTAGTAAAAACGGATAAAGGCTTTGAGCTAAGTATTGAGATCAATGAAGAGTTGGCTCAGTATTCTGGAAATATCGGAACCTCTAACACCATAACTACCCCTGAAGGTGAGATCAAAGTGTCAGTAGCTGCTCTACCGTCGGCAGGTCATCCTATTAGCTTAACCAAGCTATCAACGCCTTCTGCTATTGATGCGTTAAGTAGTCGCTTATCGGTCACCGAGCGCGGTAAACAAACCGGTATTGTTCAGTTAACGCTGACAGGTGAAGATCAAAAGCAGGTCAGCCGTGTACTTGCCAATGTGGTGCAGTCTTACGTTGATCAGAACTTAGCCCGCGGCTCACAGCAGACGACCACCACTATTGAGTTTATGGAATCACAGATTCCACAACTTAAGCAAAAGCTTGAACAGTCAGAAGAGGCCTTTAACAAGTTCCGTGAACAATACGGTACGATTGATGTGAGCAAAGAAGCAGAACTGCTGCTCACTGAAAGCTCTCAAATTGAGCAGCAGCTTAGCGAGCTTCAGTTGAAACAAGCAGAGTTATTAACTTACTATACTGAAGATCATCCATTAGTCATACAAATCAATGATCAGTTGGCTGTATTAAATGTCAGACGTCAAGAAATCAAAGATACTGTCACGCGTATGCCGGAAGTACAGCGTGAATTCTTGCAGCTGTCACAAGACATGGAGATAAACCGTGAGATTTATCTGACTATGCTCAAGAATTATGAGCAACTTAAGATTGCTCGCGCTGGTGAAATCGGCTATGTGCGTGTGGTGGATACACCGATTAACACCTTTAATCCAATTGCACCAAGAAAGCTGGTAATTTGGGCTTTATCATTAATTATAGGTACTTTATTAGGATCGCTATTGGTCGTAGCGAAAAGCTTACTACGTAATACAGTTAAAGATCCAGAGCGTTTGGAGGCCAAGACTGGCGTTCCGGTTATTGCGACCATCCCACGCTCTAAGACCTCATTTAACTTAAGCAAGAAGAAAGACAGCAATCGTCGCTTGCTAGCGATGGTCGAACATGACGGGCTCAGCTATGAGGGTATTAAAAGCCTGCGTACCTCTTTAATGTTTGCGATGCCAAAAGCCAGTAAAGTGGCAACTGTGTTAGGCTCTGATGCTACCGATGCTCATAAACAAGGTAAAATCATTGTCATCTCAGGTGAAGCACCAAATATCGGTAAGTCTTTTATCTCCTCAAACTTAGCAGAGACTTTCTCTCAGCTAAATAAAAAAGTATTGATTATAGATGGTGACATGCGCCGTGGTGAGCTGCATAAGATATTCACGGTCAGTCAAAACAGTGGCCTGGGCGATTATTTAACTGAAAGTAGTGCAAATTTATCAGAGTTTATCCATCCGACCAGCTTTGAGTTTATTGACTTTATGCCACGTGGTAAGCATCCGCATAACCCTGCTTCCCTGCTATCCACTGAGAAGTTTGGCAATATGATGGCTCAGCTAGTGGATATCTATGATTATATTATTATTGATACCCCGCCTGTATTGGCCGTCTCTGATGCTATTATCACTGCTCAGTATGCAGATAAAGTACTGATGGTAACCCGCTATAACAGCTCTATTGAAGGGCAGTTAACCTACGCTGTCAGACAGATGAATAAGTCAAATATCACCGTAGATGGTATTATCCTAAACGATGTGGTACAAGGCATCACCGATAAGTACAATTATCACTATAGTTACGCTTATGGTAATTCAAAAGATTAATTGCAATTTTTTTTACATTTAATAGATTAGCTTGATGGCAAACAACATAGTGATATAGCGATGCGAAACAATCATAAAGGCAATCATAGCAATAAAGATTCTGATAACTACCTAAGTAGCGCGTCTCATTCGTCTCCTAAGTTGAGTAGGATTGCAGAAGCACTATTAAGTTTACCACGACCGATAAAGCAGGCTGTTTTATTGGTTGGGGATTATCTCATCTCTATTGTTTGCCTATTTCTAGCGCTATCACTGCGTCAAGGAGTGCTCGATGTTAATGCCAATTCTTTACTGGTCGCTTTATATGCACTGATACCAATTTTTGGCTTATATGTGGTTGGGTTTTACCGTGGTGTGACTCGTATCTTCTTCGATACCGATATGCGCCGCGTGCTTAAGCTATTTGTCATTATTTTAATTGTCTTTACCGTTGTCTACCTTTTCGACTTTATCACCAGTATCCCGCGTTCAGTTCCGCTATTGTATTTGTTTATGCTGTTTATCTGGCTATGGGGTAGCCGGCTATTTCTACGTGACTTATTACTGCGCTTGCAAGGCAAGCCTGTCTATCAGGATTTACATAAAAGCTCTATCGAGCGCGACAATGTGCTTATCTATGGTGCTGGCTCATCAGGTACTGCGTTATTAGAAGCCTTACAAGACTCTCCCCGATATCAAGTCGCTGCCTTTATTGATGATGACGGTCGACTGACGGGGGGCCATATCTTAAATAAAAAAATATACCCAGCCACACAGATTGAAAGTTTGGTTGAAAAGCTAAACATCGCCCAAGTGTTTTTGGCGATGCCTTCGGTCAATCGCCAGCGTCGTCGTGAGATTATCAACGATTTAACCAATCTGTCTGTAAAAATCAAAGAGTTGCCTAGTCTGCAGGATATCGCTGAAGGTAAAGTTACCGTCAGTACCATGCGCCGCGTCGATATCTTAGATGTACTAGATCGCCAAACAGTTAATCCTGACCCTATTTTATTGGCGAAAAACATTACTGGCAAAAATGTTTTGGTTACTGGTGCCGGTGGCTCAATCGGTAGTGAGCTGTGTCGACAGATTATCAAGAACAAGCCTAAATGCTTAGTACTGTATGAGCTCTCTGAATACGCTCTGTATGCCATTCACCAAGACTTATTGGCTTGGCAGGCAGCTAATCCAGTAAATAGCGATAATCCTACTACACAGATCATTGCGCTATTGGGTAATGTGAACAACCAACAAAAATTAAACATGGTTTTTACCAAGCATGCGATTAATACCGTGTATCATGCGGCAGCTTATAAGCATGTGCCAATTGTAGAGTATAATCCGTTTGAAGGCGTTATCAATAATGCCAAAGGCACGTATCGCTGTGTGAAAGCGGCTATTGAATCAAATGTAGAAACCTTTGTACTTATTTCGACCGATAAAGCCGTCCGCCCTACCAATATCATGGGTGCTTCGAAACGCTTGGCCGAATTGGTTTGCCAAGGCTTTAGCAATGCTAACCCTAAGACGAAAATCAGCATGGTACGCTTTGGCAATGTATTGGGCTCATCAGGCTCAGTAGTGCCGCTATTCACCAAGCAAATAGCCAAAGGTGGTCCTATTACGGTGACTCACCCGGAGGTAACTCGATACTTCATGACCATTCCAGAGGCAGCTAATTTAGTCATTCAAGCTGGAGCGATGGCTGAAGGTGGTGAGGTATTCGTACTTGATATGGGTAAGCCAGTAAAAATTATCGATCTGGCGCGGCGTATGATTCACTTAAGTGGCTATGAAGTAAAAGACGAGAATAACCCTGCTGGTGATATCGAGATAGTCTTTAGTGGTCTTCGCCCAGGCGAGAAGCTTTATGAAGAGCTTATCATTGGCGACGATAATATTGAAGCAACTCAGCATTCGTTAATTATGCAAGCACGTGAGCACAGCTTTGAGTTAACTGATATTGAAAACACTTTATCTGAATTAGCATCTAGAGCTCAATACCATGATGTGGACTGGTTAAAGCAGCAATTTATTCATTATGTAGAAGGCTACAAACCAAATTAAATATGACTTTGGCTAAAGAACTGAACTTAGCCATAACAACAGACATCGGAAACTACCATGAAAAAAGTATTGTTAGTGTTTGGGACTAGGCCTGAAGCGATTAAAATGGCTCCTTTAGCTATAGAATTAAAAGCTTTAGAAAAGGATTTTGAAACTAAAGTTTGTGTCACTGGCCAACATAGAGAAATGCTTGATCAGGTTCTTAATCTATTTGAGTTAGTACCAGATTTCGACTTGAACCTTATGAAGAAGGGTCAAACCTTAGCAGACATTACCTCAGGGGTATTAAAAGGATTAGAATGCGTATTTGAAAGCTGGACACCTGACATAGTATTAGTACATGGTGATACTGCCACTACCTTTGCGGCATCATTAGCAGCCTATTATCATAAAATTAAAGTAGGCCACGTAGAGGCAGGCTTACGTACAGGCAATATATACTCACCTTGGCCAGAAGAGGCTAATAGGAAGTTAACAGGTATTCTTACTACTTATCACTTTGCTCCTACACAGAATTCTTTTGATAACTTAATAAAAGAGAATACCAACCCAGACTCTATTGTTATCACAGGCAACACTGTTATTGATGCTTTGCTGACTGTTAGAGATAAAATACTGCATGACAATGAGTTGGCCACAAGCTTTGAACATAAGTTTCAGATGCTAGATAATACAAAAAGAATGATTTTAGTAACAGGGCATCGTCGTGAGAACTTTGGACAAGGCTTTAGAGATATCTGCTCTGCCTTAGCTAATGTTGCTAGAAGGTATCCAAACGTGGAAATTGTCTATCCTGTTCACCTAAACCCAAATGTTCAACAGCCCGTTAATGAACTTTTATCAGGCATAGACAATATTAAGTTAATCGAACCCCAAGACTATCTACCTTTTGTCTACTTAATGAATAGAAGCTATCTGATCCTCACTGATTCAGGAGGCATTCAAGAGGAAGCGCCCTCACTAGGCAAGCCTGTATTAGTAATGCGAGATACTACCGAGCGTCCAGAGGCAGTAGAAGCAGGTACAGTAAAATTAGTTGGCACCAATCCTCAAACAATTGAAGATAATATTATCTCACTTATTGAGGATACAAATATCTATCATAAGATGCAAAGAGCTCATAACCCTTACGGCAATGGGACTGCTTGCGATCAAATTATAAACTTCTTAAGAAATCACTAGAGAATAAAAATGAATCACTTTAAGTTTAATAGTATTTGTGTCATCGGACTTGGTTACATTGGATTGCCCACAGCTGCTACTTTTGCTGCTCACGGTATTAAAGTAACAGGTGTTGATGTCAACCCATATGCAGTTGATATGATTAACCAAGGAAAAGTGCATATTATTGAACCTGACTTAGACGCTATAGTACGTGAAGTTGTCAAACAAGGTAATTTAACTGCTACTGATACTCCTGTACCGGCAGATGTATACATTGTCGCTGTTCCAACACCATTTAAAGAAGATCATGAACCGGATCTAAAGTATATTGAAGCGGCCTCTCAAGCTTTAGCACCTCATCTAAAACCAGGAAATTTAGTTATCTTAGAGTCTACTTCTCCAGTAGGTGCTACTGAAAAAATGTCAGAATGGCTAAGTAAATCACGTCCTGATTTAAGCTTCCCTCAAGATGCTAGTGAGCAATCTGATATCATGATTGCCCACTGTCCAGAGCGCGTATTACCGGGTAAAGTTTTACAAGAACTTATTAGCAATGATCGTATTGTTGGGGGAATAACGCCTCGCTGCGCTAAGGCTGCTTGTGACTTATATGATATTTTTGTACAAGGTGAATGCTTAATAACTAATGCACGCACTGCAGAAATGTGTAAGCTTACTGAAAACTCATTCCGTGATGTAAATATTGCATTCGCTAATGAGCTTTCAATAATTTGTGATAAGTTAAATATTAATGTATGGGAATTAGTGTCTTTAGCTAACCATCACCCAAGAGTTAATATTCTACAACCAGGCCCAGGGGTAGGAGGTCATTGTATCGCCGTAGACCCTTGGTTTATCGTATCCTCTAGCCCAAATGAATCTAGATTAATTCGTGCAGCTCGAGAAATTAATGATGGTAAGCCTAACTGGGTAATTGCAAAAGTTAATGAGAAAGTTATTGAGTTTTTAAAAGAAAACCCAGAAAAAACAATTAATGAGATTACCATTGCTTGCTATGGCCTAGCTTTTAAACCAGATATTGATGATTTAAGAGAAAGCCCCGCTCTATCCATTGTTACAAAACTAGCGAATCAAGGTTTAAAAATTTTTGCTATAGAGCCAAATATAAGTGTCTTACCAAAAAATCTCTCAGAAAGGATTATGCTTTCCAACACTATGGAAGCTATTAATGCTGATATACATTTATTATTAGTAAATCACAAAGAGTTTAATTCAGATTTAATACGAAGTAATAAATATATAATTGACACTATTGGTCTGCTAACTTCGAATTATTAGAATAAGATAAAGCAAATAAGAGAGCCTACAAATAAACCTCAATAAAAAAATATGAGTTAACTTAACTCACTAAAAAAGATATAAGTATGTCTAACTGGAACAAAGAAACAAGAATAGATTTACTGATTAAATTAGTATTGCTACCTATTCTCCCTTTTTTCGCTAGTGTTTATTCCTTATTACGAATAAACACTAGATCTTCATATCTAATAATATTTATATCTTCCCTATTGTTTGCATTATCTTTCACATTAGATAATAACTTATCAGAAGGGTTCGACGCGTATCACTATAGGAATGAGTTTTATACACATTCTTATATGAGCTTATATGAATTTAAGCTTAGCTTCATTGATTATATTGAAGGTTTAGACCCCAATAAGAAAGATTTTTATTTTGATACCTTGTCTTTTCTAACTTCCCGTGTTACCGATAACTACCACGTTTTATTTGTAGTTATTGCTATTCCCTTTTCCTATTTCGCATTAAAGTCTCTTAGATTCCTAACATCCCAGAAATCCTACAAGTTTGGATTAATATCTTTAATACTTACTTACCTATTTACTATTAATCAAATTTTCAACATAAACGGTGCTAGATTCTGGACCACTGCGTGGGTAGCAGTTTATTGTCTTTTGCAAATATATGTCAGTAAAAATAGGCGCTACTATCTTTTAGTCCTCTTCTTACCTATTATGCATGGCTCTTTTTTCTTGTTTTTAATTTTAATACTTATTGCTGATTTGACTAAAAACAGACATACACTATGGAAAGCACTATTTTTTCTAAGTGCAGTTATCGCAGGTTTTAGTAGTTTACTAATTCAATATTCATCTACAGTTTTAGATGCTTACCTGCCCTCTGTTGTTAAAACTTATATTGATAATTATACTAGTGTAGAAAACTTAGAACGGGCTGAATTGATATCTTTTCTTCCTAATTTTTTTAATAATTTGATTAAGATGTATATATTTATTGTAATATACCTTTTCATCAAAAACTCGAAGATTATTATGGCCAACCCCAGAACTAGGGACCTGTACTTATTTCTTCTTGTGTTAGCAACTTTTTCATTTTCTTTCTCTACTATACCTTCTTTAGGAGGTAGATATTTAAACTTAGCTTACCCATTAATTGCCTATATATGGTTAGAAACTTTTAAGAACGATAAATATAAAATTGTAATTTATGCATTACCTTTTATATTCTCACTTCAAATCTACTTGCAATTTTTTAACTATATAGCAGTATTCGAGCCTATAAACCTGTTGTTAAGCCCTTTTTATCTAATTTATAAATATATAATAATTTAGTTAGCTAAAATTTTATTATTAATAAAAAATAGAGTCTCTTATGAAAGATAGAATAGTTATAATATCGTTTGCTACTCAGCCACAAGCTAGCCCCAGAGCATTCCGTACTCATGAATTAGCAGTGGAGTTAGCGTCACAAGGTTATGAAGTAACTTTATATGTATTGACGGGCAGTTATGATTACTCTGCTTATAATTCTATAAATGGTAATCACCCCGAAAAACAATAACACGTAAAAGTAGAAACTAACTGCTAAAATACCAGCAGGAGATTTCGACATGAAAAAATCAAGATTTACCGACACTCAGATTGTTAATATACTCAAACAAG
>NZ_CAJHBH010000054.1:0-19892 GCF_904846585.1 Psychrobacter sp. H7-1 | reverse complement strand
CGCACCTGCTGTGATGGCAGGATTGTTCCAGTGGCTTAATTTTAACGAACTGGTAAATCATTATTCCCCTGACAAACTACGTCAATTCGCTGATGCGGCTAGTAAATTTGTGTAGATACCTATGCCCTGAAGTGGGTGGTTTTACGGCGACCGGTGATAAAAAAGCGCCCGATAGTCATATCGGACGCTTTTTTTAGCAGAAGCTAAATTTAAATCTTAAACGAACACTCGCTTATTTGCGGTCTTCAAGTTTTACGAAGTCACGTTTGGTTTTACCAGTGTATAACTGACGTGGACGACCGATCTTGAATGGTGCTGAGTGCATTTCTAACAAGTGGCTGATCCAACCTGACGTACGTGCTAGAGCGAAGATAACGGTAAACATTGAGGTTGGGATACCGATCGCTTTTAGGATGATACCTGAGTAGAAGTCAACGTTTGGATATAGGTTACGTTTTACGAAGTACTCATCTTCTAGAGCGATTTTTTCAAGTTTCATCGCCAGCTCAAGCTTAGGATCAGTGATACCTAGCGCTTCTAAAACTTCGTCACAAGTTTCTTTCATCACTTTGGCACGTGGGTCGAAGTTTTTGTAAACGCGGTGACCAAAGCCCATTAGCTTCACTTCTTTACGCTTAACTTTTTCCATGAACTCATCAACGTTCTCTACGGTGCCGATTTCATCAAGCATCTGTAGTACCGCTTCGTTAGCACCACCGTGTGATGGGCCCCATAGCGCTACGATACCCGCTGCGATACAAGCGTAAGGGTTGGCACCAGTAGAGGCGGTTAGACGAACGGTAGAGGTTGAAGCGTTTTGCTCGTGGTCTGCGTGTAGAGTGAAGATCTTGTCCATAGCTTTAACTAGAACAGGGTTCACTTTATAGTTTACATCAGCAGGGGTAGCGAACATCATGTATAAGAAGTTTTCTGCGTAACTAAAGTCGTTACGTGGGTACATGAACGGTTCGCCCTTGGTGTACTTGTAGCTCATTGCCGCAATGGTTGGCATTTTTGCAATCAGGCGAATGGCGGTGATGTCACGTTGTTTTTCATCAGTCACATCTAGGTTGTCATGATAAAAAGCAGATAACGCACCTACCACACCGACCATAATGGCCATAGGGTGAGCATCACGGCGGAAGCCTTCGAAGAACTTACGTAGCTGGTCATGAACGCCAGTGTGGCTACGTACTTTTTCATAAAAGTCCGCTTTTTGTTCAGCGTTTGGTAGCTCGCCATGTAGTAGGGCATAACACACTTCTAAGTATTCAGCATTATCAGCCAGTTGATCAATGGGGTAACCACGGTGCAATAACTCACCTTTATCGCCATCAATATAAGTGATTTCTGACTCAACAGGAGCAGTTACTTTAAAGCCTGGATCATAGGTCCAGTAGCCTGCGGTTTGGAAAGCTGAAACGTCAACTACTGACGGGCCTAAAGTGCCCTCAATAATAGGTAATTCATATTCCTTTCCATCTACCTTTAAATATGCAGTTTCGTTAGCCATAAGATCCTCTTAATTGTTGGAATAAATAATTAGTTTTTGGGGTGATAGCCTAAAACTAAGCCAGCTACCCATCGAATGACAGTAACTGGTATTTTATAAAGAACACCCGCTATCAGGGTATGACACTATTACTCTACGTAGGGTCTACGTATTTTCTTGGAAGAAACTTGGTCATATAAGCTTGCGTTAAATCTCTTAAAAAACCAACGCTAACAACAGGTTGTCTTTTTAAGAGATAGGTTGTTTAACACAAGATTATGGGGGTAATACTATTGTTATGAAGTAACTGGCGGGCAGTGGCAATGATTTACTATCTGCACACAGTCCTTGTGACAACACTAAGAGAGGCTGCTAACAGGGACGATTGATATACTACCAGTTAATACAGACAATTGAAAAAAACATTTATAACGCAGATTCCCCCCGCTAGTCAATGATTGTTGACCATATTGCCGGATTTGCAGCACAGCCTTAGCGCAGATTTATCACTGATTTTTTGACAGGTGTGGTGAAAAATAATGTTGTTAAATCTAAAGTAAAACAAAGAGGGTGCAAGATTTAATTTTAAGGTTGCCCTTAATCTATCAAGGCGGCCGTCGTCTTGTCAGTGTTTAGCCCTACTTTGTAAAGGGTGATAACTAAAGCGTGAGCACCCAGTGGATTTTCAAGTTTTTGGCGTAACGGTGAGGACAGTTTTTAGAAACATTTAGTTACGTATTAGTTTGGCTAAAACCAAGCGGTGCTGTGTCCGTATTGGCGGGGCAAATTCGACCAAAGCGGCTGTGATTGGGAGCGCCTAATGTCGTCAATAACCCTTAAGTTCTATACCAACTTAGCCGCAGCGCTCAAGCCTTGCACTGATTTTGACCAGCAAATAAACAACACAGACAATCTAACCGGCAGCAATGGGTAATAGTCGGTAATAAAGTCTCACAAAGCGTTAATTTGGCAATTTATTTGTAATTGACAGCAACAAACTCTATAATTACAGCGTTATAGATGCTGGCTTGTCATTTATTTAATTGATTGGTCACAGAGAATTTACCCAGATTTCTAATTAATATCTAATCAGACCTAAGTGGTATTAAGGTATATTTAATATTAATTATAAATTTTTCGTATAAAATTATTTGTGATTACAATAAGTTAGCTTTATGTCAGCCGCCAACGCCTTTCAAGCTTCAATTCTGTATTTGTTAACACTCTGTCTGGTTTTTTGATTGGATGGGCCTACCAGGGTAGGAGGATTTGAGTGACGGCGTAAGCTTTAGCATCAACTCCAACTGCTCTAAGTCTTTTTTAACATTAAAATATATTTAGAGTGCTGTAAGCTTTACAGTACGGCTAGGTATGAATTTAGCCAGTTAGCAACTCCTTAACTTATCCGTCTCGTGTCCGTTTTATGCGTCAGAGCTGGTAATGAATTAACTAGGTGAGTGTTTGACAAGCCCTTATTAATCGCATTACATCTTGGTTTTTTGGCGTTAAAAGCGTATCCACGAGTGTCAACCGCAAAAGGACGCCCGCTGTGAAAAGCAACCGACCGATTAATCTGCCACTTAGCCAAGTGATAAGCGTTAACAGTTCACCGACGGCCAGAGCTTCGATTTTACATCGTATCTCAGGAATTATTCTTTTCTTATTAATTCCGGTGATGCTGTGGCTTTTGCAAACCTCATTATATTCTCCTCAAGACTTTCTCGCTGTGTTTGACAATGTGCTTGTGCGCTTTGTTGCGTGGATCTTTGTCGCAGCAACGGCTTACCATTTTGTGATGGGTATTAAGCACTTATTTGCCGACATGGGTTTTAACGAAGAGCTTCAGTCAGGTAGAACTGCGTCAATTGTGAGCTTTGTTATTGCCGCTATCTTGATAGTGCTGTCATTTGTATGGGTGATGTTCTAATGAGAAGAAATGATTCTGGAATTAAAAGTGCGACAGGCCTAACCGGCTCAGGCTCGCGCGACTGGGTAATGCAGCGTATCAGTGCCGTCGTATTGGCCATATATGCTGTGGTAATGGTAGGGTTTTTCTTAATTAATGGTGATGTATCCTACCAGCAGTGGGTTAGCTTCATTATGAGCCTGCCCATGCGCCTATTAAGCTTGGTCGCAATTATTGCGCTAGCGGCTCATGCTTGGGTAGGGATGTGGACGGTATTTACCGACTATGTGAAATCTACTGGCCTACGCCTTGTGCTTCAAGCTGCTATGATTATCGCAATTTTGGTATACCTATTCTGGGGCGTCATGATTTTCTGGGGTCCAGGTTTACTAAACCTAGGTTAACAGACAAGTTTGGGCGGTTTTAGCTATATTGTTAATCAGTATTGTATATAGCACGGACTGCCCTGATTTAGGTTTGGGGGCTTAAGCACCTGTTAGCGACTTTAGATTTAAGTGAGCCTGTCTGGTAATGTGAGGCTATGATAGTGATATCTATAGCGCCCATCGCCAGCTTATATGACGACTAACGTATTCATTAGGAAAACGTAATGGCAACTAGACAAGACAATACAATTAGTAATATTAAAACCCTAAATTATGACTCTGTTATCGTTGGCGGTGGCGGCTCAGGTATGCGTGCAGCGCTGCAATTAGCAGAAGGCGGCATGAAAGTAGCTGTTATTACCAAAGTATTCCCAACCCGCTCGCACACCGTTGCAGCTCAAGGTGGTATCGGGGCAAGCTTAGGTAACATGAGTGATGACAACTGGCACTTCCACTTTTATGATACCGTAAAAGGGTCAGACTGGTTGGGTGACCAAGACGCTATCGAATTTATGTGCCGTGAAGCGCCAAAAGTAGTGTATGAGCTTGAGCACATGGGTATGCCGTTTGACCGCAACCCAGATGGCACGATTTATCAGCGTCCATTCGGTGGTCACACTTCAAACTACGGTGAAAAAGCGGTACAACGTGCTTGTGCGGCCGCTGACCGTACTGGCCACGCATTGCTACACACTCTATATCAAAAGAACTTAGAAGCGGGTACTGAGTTTTTCATCGAATGGATCGCACTCGATCTTATTAAAGATGAAAAAGGCGACATCAATGGTGTGGTAGCCATTGAGCAAGAAACTGGCACTGTTGCCGTATTCCAAGCCACTAATACCGTATTAGCAACCGGTGGTGCAGGTCGTATCTTCTCAGCTTCTACCAACGCTTACATCAATACCGGTGACGGCCTAGGTATGGCAGTACGTGCCGGTATTCCATTACAAGATATGGAATTCTGGCAATTCCACCCCACCGGTGTATTCGGTGCAGGTGTACTTCTTACTGAAGGTTGCCGCGGTGAAGGCGCTATCTTACGTAACAAAGATGGTGAAGCCTTCATGGAGCGTTATGCACCAACGGTTAAAGACTTGGCACCTCGTGACCTCGTATCACGCTCAATGGACCAAGAGATTAAAGAAGGCCGTGGTTGTGGTCCAAACAAAGACCACATCGTAATGGACATGACTCACTTAGGTGTTGAGACCATTATGAAGCGTCTGCCTTCTGTATTCGAGATTGGTAAGAACTTTGCCAACGTCGACATTACTAAAGAGCCTATCCCAGTTATCCCAACCATCCACTATATGATGGGCGGTATTCCAACCACCATTCATGGTCAGGTTATCGTGCCAGATCTTGAAGGTCATGTGGATGAAGAAGGCCTATACACAGAAGGCAAAATCGTTAAAGGCTTATACGCCATTGGTGAGTGTGCTTGTGTGAGTGTTCACGGTGCCAACCGTTTAGGTACCAACTCATTACTTGACTTGGTGGTATTCGGCCGTGCTGCGGGCAAACACATCATTGATAACTTCGGTAGCTCAGATCATAACTACCATCCAATGAACCCACGTGTACTAGACTTCACTGTGGGCCGTTTGAACAAGCTACAACAGTCAACACAAGGCTATAACGCTCAAGAAGTGGCTGATGAAATCCGCGCCCTAATGCAAAAACACGCCAGTGTCTTCCGCACTCAAGCGTTAATGGATGAAGGTGTTGAGAAGTTATTGGCTCTAAAAGATAAAGTAGATAACATTCATTTGGCAGATAAGTCGCAAGTGTTCAACACCGCGCGTATTGAAGCCTTAGAAGTTGCTAACCTTTACGAAGTGGCCAAAGCCACCATGCTATCAGCGGCTCAGCGTCATGAATGTCGCGGCGCGCATACCGTGTTAGATTATGATCGTCCAGAAGATGATCCAATCGCACCAAACGGCCGTAACGATAACGAGTGGATGAAGCATACTGTTTGGTACTCAGAAGGCAATAAGATTGTTTATAAGCCGGTTCGTAAAGTACCGCTTACTGTTGATTACGTTGAACCTAAAGTGCGTGTTTACTAATTACCGCTTTTGTTTGCCGTCGTTTAACGTTAATTATTTGAATTTAATTTTTTAAATTAGTAAAGCTGTTTTACAGATACTGTGACAGGTTATGCAAAAACAGCTTTACGCCGTGTGGAGTTAGCACTATGAGCCGAGGTACTCGCACCATTGAGATTTACCGCTACGATCCTGATAAGGACGCAGCCCCTTACATGCAAACTTATACGATTGAGCTGTTAGACTCAGATCGTATGTTGCTTGACGTTTTATTACGTTTGAAAAAACAAGATGAATCCATCACTTTTAGACGCTCATGCCGTGAAGGTATTTGTGGCTCTGATGGGGTGAACATCAATGGTAAAAACGGCTTGGCATGTTTGATTAACATGAACACTTTGCCTGAGAAAATTACCATTCGTCCACTACCTGGCCTGCCTGTTGTGCGTGACCTTGTGGTGGATATGAACCAGTTTTATGAGCAGTATGAAAAAGTACATCCGTACTTAATCAACGATCAGCCTGCACCGCCTACTGAGCGTCTACAATCTCCAGAAGATCGTGAGAAGCTAAACGGTCTGTATGAGTGTATCTTATGTGCGTGCTGTTCAACCAGCTGCCCATCATTCTGGTGGAACCCTGATAAGTTCTTAGGCCCATCAGCGCTATTGAACGCTTATCGCTTCGTAGCAGACAGCCGTGACAGTGATACGCAAGCGCGTCTTGCTCGTATGGACGATCCGTTTAGCTTATTCCGTTGCCGTGGTATCATGAACTGTGTGGCCGTATGTCCAAAAGGCTTGAACCCAACCCGTGCTATCGGTCATTTACGTAACTTGTTATTAGAGCAGGCCGGTTAATATCTAATTAGCCCGTTTTAATACAGTAATTAATAGCATTAATTAATATTACAGGTTTAAGTTATCGGTTAGCATTACTTACGTGAATACGACAGACCTCTATTTGTTGATAGGGGTCTTTTTTTGTTAAAATTAGACACATTCGAATAATCATCATTTAGCAACTAAATACATACTATTGAAGAAACAAACGCTGCTCGGTTCGATTCCATGTTACCCTTATACTCAGTGTGCAACTGTATCCTGTTAAGGGATAACGACCTAGCAACAACAGACAATACTTCAATAGATATGGCACACTATGTGCAATATTTCAGACGCTAACCCATAATTATTCAAATTATTAGATCACTGCCTAGTTTAATGAGCACTATGGCCATTTTGGCTGTAAGGCTTGACTGAAATTCAACCATAACGCCCTGATGAGATTTGGCAAGCGCATTGGCCAAAGAGCTGAAGGCTGAGACAAACGTTTACGGTTAATGCTTTAGTAACAGTGAATACCTGGGTAATGAGCAGTAGATCACAGGTTTTGATAAAAATATCCGCTTTGCCCTTGATATTTTATTAATATCCTATAGATACGAGACTAAGGTTAAGTCAGTTTGATTTATAATAATGCAAATAAATCTGGCTAGAAAATGGCCCAGTTTTTTTATTTATAGCAGACTATTCATAAAAGACGTGAATCACCCATAGCGATAGCATGAAATAAATGTGTTTTATTTTAATTAAACTTTAATGTAAATAAGAAAAGACTATGAATACTATGACTAATGATGCCTTAAAAGCCGATGCTACAGAGCTTGCAGGGGACAACGCTACCTATATCGAGTCTCTATACGAGCAGTATTTACAAGACCCAAGTAGTGTAGATGCTGATTGGCAAGCTTATTTCAAAAACTATCAAAGCGACCATGATGCCCTGCATCATGCCATCCAAGATCAGTTCTTACTGTTAGCCCGTAATCAAACGGCTAATAAAGGCGCTGCAGCTCCTGCTACCTCAGGCAGCTTAGATGCCAACTGCGTTGATCCAAGACATATGGGCGTACAAAAGCTAATTTCAGCTTATCGCCGTCGTGGTCATCGCCGTGCTAAGCTTGATCCTTTAGGTCTACAGCCACGTGCAGATGTAGAAGACCTAACCTTAGCGTATCATGGTCTATCAGAGGCGGATCTAGACACCATCTTCTCAACCAGTGACTTAAACATTGGTAAGAGCGAGGCGAGCCTACGCGAAATCATCGAAATCATGGAGCGTGTGTACTGTGGCCACATCGGTCTTGAGTACATGCACGTGACGACCAGCACTGAGAAGCGCTGGTTTGAAAACTACATGGAAACCAACCTAGGCTACATCAAGTTTGACAACGAGAAGAAAAAAGAGATTCTTGAGCGTCTAACTGCCGCCGAAGGCCTAGAGAAATACTTAGCACGTAAATACACCGGTGTTAAGCGCTTCGGTCTTGAGGGCGGTGAAAGCTTTATTCCAGCGGTTCACGAAATTATCCAGCGTGCAGGTGGCTACGGTACCAAAGAGATGGTTATCGGTATGGCTCACCGCGGCCGCTTAAACCTATTGGTTAATATCTTGGGTAAAAACCCAGCGGACTTATTTGATGAGTTCGATGGTAAAGTCATGCCAGAAAAAGGCTCAGGTGACGTAAAATACCACAATGGTTATTCATCAAACGTGATGACACCAGGTGGTGAGGCGCACTTAGCATTGGCCTTTAACCCATCACATCTAGAAATCGTTTCTCCTGTACTTGAAGGCTCAGTACGTGCCCGTCAAGTTCGCCGCAATGACAAAGATGGTAACTTAGTATTGCCATTGGTAGTACATGGTGACGCTGCGATTGCTGCGCAGGGTGTGGTTCAAGAAACCTTCCAGATGTCACAGACCCGTGCTTACACCACAGGCGGTACTGTTCACATTGTTATTAACAACCAAGTGGGCTTTACTACCAGCCGTCAAGAAGACGCTCGCTCTACTGAGTATTGTACTGACATCGCTAAAATGGTGCACGCACCAATCTTACACGTCAATGGTGATGATCCTGAAGCGGTCGTATTTGCGGCTCAAATGGCATTAGATTATCGTCACGAGTTCCACAAAGACATCGTGATTGACTTATTCTGCTACCGCCGTAACGGTCACAACGAAGCCGATGAGCCATCAGCCACTCAGCCACTGATGTACTCGATCATCAAAAAACTGCCAACCACGCGTACTCAGTATGCCCAAAAGCTAATGTCACAAGGTGTTATCTCTGAAGGCGACGACAAGACGCTTGAAGATGAATACCGTGAAGCATTAGATAAAGGCGAATATGTTGCTAACTCTTTAGTACAGCAGCCTAATGAAGAGCTGTATGTGGATTGGAGCCCCTACTTAGGTCATGAGCTAAAAGATGACTGGGATACCAGTGTTGATATCGAAAAACTAAAAGCCTATGGCCGCCGCATGGCAGAAATGCCTGAAGGCTTTAAGCTTCAGCGTCAAGTTCAAAAAGTAGTCGAGCAGCGCTTAGCGATGCAAACTGGTGAAGAGCCTTTAAACTGGGGTGCTGCTGAGACCTTAGCTTATGCCTCACTAGTAGACGAAGACTTCTTAGTGCGTATTACCGGTGAAGACGTGGGCCGTGGTACTTTCTCACATCGTCACTCAGAGATTTTCAACGTTGAAAATGGTGATATGTATGTGCCGCTAGCGCATTTAAATGACACCCAAGCTCGCTTTGCCACTTACAACTCATTGTTGTCAGAAGAAGCGGTATTGGCGTTCGAATACGGCTATGCAACGACCGTACCAAAAGCACTTATCATTTGGGAAGCTCAGTTTGGTGACTTCGTAAACGGTGCGCAGGTCGTGATTGACCAATTCATCTCAAGTGGTGAAACCAAGTGGCAGCGTGTGTGTGGTCTAACCATGCTTCTACCACATGGCTTTGAAGGTCAAGGTCCTGAGCATTCATCAGCCCGTTTAGAGCGCTTCTTGCAACTGTGTGCTGAAGACAACATGCAAGTGATTACCCCAACCACACCTGCCCAAATCTTCCACGCCTTACGTCGTCAAGCGGTACGTCCAATTCGTAAGCCACTAGTGGTGATGTCACCGAAGAGCTTACTGCGTCACAAACTTGCGACCTCAGAGCTTGAAGAGCTTGCTAACGGTAAATTTGAAACCGTACTACCAGAGATCGATCAGCTAGATAACGATAAAGTAACTCGTATCGTCATGTGTGGTGGTAAGGTCTATTATGACCTGCTAGAGCAGCGTCGTGAGCTGGGCCTAGACCATGTGGCCATCGTTCGTATCGAGCAGCTGTACCCATTACCACAACAAAGAATGGTAGAAGAAATTCAAAAATATGCCAACCTTGAAGAGATTGTATGGTGTCAAGAAGAGCCATTAAACCAAGGCGCATGGTACTATTTAGCACCGCATATGTTCCGTATCTTTGGCCCACAAGCTGACAATCAGCCTCGTGTGACCAAGGCACGTGTGGTAGACCCTGTCGCGCGTCCTGCGTCAGCAGCGCCAGCAACTGGTCTTCCTTCAATCCATGTGCGTCAGCAGCGTGAGCTGGTTGCCGGTGGTCTTGGTGTCTCAGTAGACCAACTAAAATAAGCCAAAACAAGGTCTAAGCGGGTAACTGCTTAGACCTTCGGCATTTGTTTAGAACCAACCGAATTTATTTTTTACCGTAAACAACCTCTTAATCCAAAAAGCTTTATGCATAAGTTGTTTATTTGCCAATCATAAAAATAATGTGCTTATTTAACCCTTATCAATAAGTCATTAACACTTTATATTAATATAACAGGAGCAATTCCCATGGCAGAAATTAAAGCGCCCGTATTCCCAGAGTCAGTTGCTGACGGTACCATCGTAGAATGGCACGTAAGCGAAGGCGAACAAGTTAACCGTGATGACATTTTAGCTGAAATTGAAACAGATAAAGTGGTCTTAGAAGTGGTTGCTCCAGATGACGGTGTGGTAACTAAAATTGTTAAGCAAGTAGACGACACTGTGTTGTCTGACGAGCTAATCGCTGAATTTGAAGCTGGTGCAACAGGCAGCGCTGCTGGTGCTTCTGAAGACAAAGCAGAAGAAAGCAGTGACACGGCTACTGAAGAAAAACCAGCAGCTAAGCCTGCCGCAAGCGCTGACAGCGCCGACGATCATAAAGATCAAAGCCCAGCGGTTCGTAAAGCAGCCAAAGAGTCTGGTGTAGATCCTAAAAATGTAGAAGGCACAGGCCGTGGTGGTCGTGTGACTAAGCAAGATATGGCCAGCCCAACACTGAAAGCGGACAGCTCTATCAAGTCTGACAGTGGCCGTCCTGTCGCAGAATCAGTAGGTGAGCGTACTGAAAAACGCGTGCCTATGACTCGTCTACGTAAGACTGTGGCCAACCGTCTGTTAGCCGCTTCTCAAGAAACTGCGATGTTGACCACGTTCAACGAAGTGAACATGAAGCCTCTAATGGATCTACGTGCTAAGTACAAAGATCAGTTTGAAAAACGTCACGGCACTCGTCTAGGCTTTATGTCTATGTTCGTTAAAGCCGCTACTGAAGCACTAAAACGCTTCCCAGCTGTTAACGCGTCAATCGACGGTGATGACATCGTTTATCACGGTTACTATGACGTTGGTGTTGCGGTATCTTCAGACCGTGGTCTAGTGGTGCCTGTACTACGTGATACAGATCGTATGAGCATGGCAGACATCGAAGGCGGCATCCGCGACTTCGCTGGTAAAGCCCGTGATGGTAAGTTATCACTACAAGAGATGACAGGTGGTACCTTCACGATCACTAACGGTGGTGTATTTGGTTCATTGATGTCAACGCCTATCTTGAACCCACCCCAAACTGCCATCTTAGGTATGCACGCGATCAATGAGCGCCCAATGGCGGTTAATGGTCAAGTTGAGATCCTACCTATGATGTATCTAGCGTTATCATACGATCACCGTATGATTGATGGTAAAGATGCGGTACAGTTCTTAGTCACCATCAAGCAGTTGGTTGAAGACCCAGCAATGCTACTACTTGACCTATAAGGTCAACGGGCTTGTATCGGAGAGATTCTGATACAAGCTTTTTCGTTATGGATTGATTGATTATTAAGTTATTTAGCACACAGTTTTTTGAGTGATGATTTTGATTCAGAGGCTCAAAGCTTCGCTAAAGACTTAATAAGCATAGCTAAGTAGGTCATTTCATAATTCAAACTATAAATAAAGAGCTTTTACAATTCTTTGATTAAAAGACGGAATATACTATGAAAGACAATTATGATTTAGTGGTTATTGGCGGTGGTCCAGGTGGTTATGAAGCCGCTATTCGTGCCGGTCAATTGGGTATGAGCGTAGCCTGTATCGAAAAACGCGTTTATAAAGGTGAGCCTGCATTGGGCGGTACTTGCTTAAACGTCGGTTGTATCCCATCAAAGGCTTTACTAGACTCTTCACACCGTTATGAAGCCACCAAGCACGAGCTTGCAGAGCATGGTATCACTACCAGCGATGTTGAGATTGACGTGGCCAAAATGATCGAGCGTAAAGAAGGCATCGTTAAGCAGTTAACCGGCGGTGTTGCCATGCTACTTAAAGGCAACGGCGTAGACTGGTTACAAGGCTGGGGTACGCTAGTTGACGGTAAAGGCAGCGACAAAAAAGTTAAATTTACGGCGCTAGCAGATGAGTCTGAGACTGTTATCACCGCTAAAAACGTTATTTTAGCAGCCGGTTCTGTGCCTATTGATATCCCTGTTGCGCCAGTCAACAACGAAGAAGGCATTATCGTTGACTCAACAGGTGCGCTAGATTTCACTGAAACACCTAAGCGTCTAGGCGTGATTGGTGCTGGTGTTATCGGTCTTGAGCTAGGCTCTGTATGGCGTCGTCTGGGTGCTGAAGTGGTGGTATATGAAGCGCTACCTGAGTTCTTAGCAGCAGCTGACAAAGACATTGCTAAAGAAGCGGGCAAATTGCTTAGAAAACAAGGCCTAGATATCCGCGTTGATACCAAAGTAACTGGCACTGAAATAAAAGATGGTCAAGTGGTTGTGACCAGCGAGAAAGGCGGTGAGTCTGCTGAGGAAACCTTCGACAAGCTAATCGTTTGTGTGGGTCGCCGTGCTTACTCTGAAAAATTACTGGGTGAAGATTCAGGCATCACGCTAACTGACCGCGGTTTGGTTGAAGTTGATGATCAGTGCAAAACCAACCTAGATGGTGTATATGCTATCGGTGACTTGGTACGTGGCCCAATGCTTGCGCACAAAGCGATGGAAGAGGGCATGATGGCCGTTGAACGTATCCATGGCGAAAAAGCACAAGTGAATTATGATACTATTATCAACGTTATCTATACCCATCCAGAAATCGCTTGGGTAGGCTTAACTGAGCAGCAAGCGGTAGAGCAAGGTTATGAAGTAAAAACTGGCTCATTTAACCTAGCAGCTAACGGTCGTGCTTTAGCACAAAGCGAAGCTCAAGGTAGCATTAAAGTAGTGGCTGACGCTAAGACTGACCGTTTATTGGGTATGCATGCTATTTGTGCTGGTGCCGGCGATATCGTTCACCAAGGTATGATTGCGATGGAATTTGTTTCAAGCATTGAAGACCTACAGTTAATGACCTTCGCTCACCCAACCATCAGTGAGGCGGTACACGAAGCTGCTTTATCTGCTGATGGCCGTGCTATCCATGCGATTCAGCGTAAAAAACGTAAATAACAAAAACAGTTATAGACACCAATAAATCACTCATAGGCGGTTAATAGTCTATGAGTGATTTGACAAAGTCTGTTACTAAAGTGAGTTGCTGAGTGTAATTGTTTTAAGCCATAAAGCAGTAAACGGCCGTGGTATTAGGTCATTTATTTGCCGCTATTGCCAAAACATTTAAATCAGCTTTACCCTGCTAAATAAAAAAACTAAAGGATAACTTTATGAATTTACATGAGTATCAAGCAAAACTATTGCTAGAGAGCTATGGACTACCTATCCAAAAAGGCATCATTGCTTATAACGGTGAAGAAGCGGCTGAAGCCTTTGATAAAACCCCAACTGACGTAGCTGTAATTAAAGCACAGGTTCATGCTGGTGGCCGTGGTAAAGCAGGCGGTGTTAAGCTTGTTAAAACTCGTGAAGAAGCCAAAGAAGTTGCTGAAAGCTTAATCGGTACTAACCTAGTGACTTACCAAACTGATGCAGAAGGCCAGCCTGTAAACTTCGTATTGGTTGCCGAAGACATGTACCCAGTAAAAACTGAGTTATATCTTGGTGCCGTTGTTGACCGCGCTACTCGCCGCGTAACCTTCATGGCCTCAACTGAAGGTGGTGTTGAGATTGAAAAAGTAGCTGAAGAGACTCCTGAGAAAATCTTTAGCATTACCGTTGATCCTTTAGTCGGTCTATTGCCTTTCCAAGCGCGTGAAGTAGGTTTCAAATTGGGCCTAGAAGGCAAACAAATCAATCAATTCGTTAAACTAATGACTGGCGCTTACAAAGCGTTCGTTGAAAACGACTTTGACATGATTGAAATCAACCCACTAGCCGTTCGTGAAAATGGTGAATTGGCTTGTGTTGACGGCAAAATCGGCGTGGATTCAAACGCTTTATTCCGCCAGCCAAAAATCGCAGCACTTCATGACCCATCACAAGAGAACGAGCGTGAGCTTAAAGCTGCTGAATTTGACCTAAACTATGTGGCTCTAGAAGGTAACATTGGTTGTATGGTTAACGGTGCCGGTCTTGCTATGGCGACTATGGACATCATCAAGCTATACGGCGGCAAGCCAGCTAACTTCCTAGACGTTGGCGGCGGCGCAACCAAAGATCGCGTTGTTGAAGCTTTCAAAATCATCTTAGAAGATTCAAGCGTACAAGGCGTTCTAATCAACATATTCGGTGGTATCGTACGTTGTGACATGATTGCTGAAGCCATTATCGCGGCAGTTAAAGAAGTTAACGTTACTGTACCTGTTGTGGTTCGCTTAGAAGGTAACAATGCTGAATTGGGCGCTAAGCTATTAGATGAGTCTGACGTTGAAATCATTTCAGCTCAAGGCCTATCTGATGCTGCACAAAAAATTGTTGATGCTGTAAAAGCGGCATAATTCGCCTATCACAACTGTATCAAACCTATAATAAGTGAATCCTACTAGGAGTAAATAATGAGTGTATTAATTGATAAAGACACCAAAGTATTGGTGCAAGGTTTTACTGGTAAAAACGGTACTTTCCATTCAGAACAAGCCATCGAATACGGTACCAAAGTAGTTGGCGGTGTTACCCCAGGTAAAGGCGGTCAAACTCACCTAGGTCTGCCTGTATTTAACACTATGGCAGAAGCGATGGAAGCAACTCAAGCTGACGCGTCAGTTATCTATGTACCAGCACCTTTCGTACTAGATTCAATCATCGAAGCAGTAGACGCAGGCGTTAAGCTAATCGTTGTTATCACTGAAGGCGTACCTACTTTAGATATGCTAAAAGCCAAGCGCTACATCGAAGAAGCTGGCGATGTGAGAATGGTTGGTCCTAACTGCCCAGGCGTTATCACCCCAGGTCAGTGTAAAATCGGTATCATGCCAGGCCACATCCATTTGCCAGGTAAAGTAGGTATCATCTCACGTTCTGGTACCTTGACTTATGAAGCTGTGGCTCAGACCACTAAGCTTGGCTTCGGTCAGTCAACTTGTATCGGTATCGGCGGTGACCCAATCCCAGGTATGAACCAAATCGATTGCTTGAAGATGTTCCAAGAAGATCCTCAAACTGAAGCCATCGTACTTATCGGTGAAATCGGTGGTACTGCTGAAGAAGAAGCCGCCGCTTACATCAAAGAGCACGTCACTAAGCCAGTTATCGGTTACATCGCTGGTGTGACTGCCCCTAAAGGTAAGCGTATGGGCCATGCCGGCGCTATCATCTCTGGTGGTAAAGGTACTGCAGAAGAAAAATTCAAAGCATTCGAAGATGCGGGCATCGCGTACACTCGTGACCCATCTAAGATTGGTGAGACGGTTAAACAAGTTACTGGTTGGTAATTTGCCAGTCTCGGTGTTAACGGCAAGTTAACTCAAAGAGCATCCTTCGGGGTAATGCCAGTCAGTTAAGGCTGACTGGTATTTTTTTTGGGATATTTTTGTGGTTTACCCTTAACCACCCTCGGACAAGACCGCTTTCTACGTTCAGGAATAACAAACAACTTTCCTTGATCTAAAAGCGAATCTAACAACTTAGGGAAGAGTCCTGCAGCCTGTAAAGGAGCAAACCGTAACAGATCAACAATCGTAATAGACGCCATATGGAAGCTAATTCGTAGAGGGCTAACCTTAGCTCTAAGAGCCATATAGCGCATCAAACGTCTTATCAGATTATAAGCAATCATAAGTCCCCAGAACTCTTGTAACACAAGCTGTGGCAGCTTACTTCTTAACAACAGCCCCTGCTGTAGGTCAGACTTAATCTCTCGATACGCCATTTCAATCTCCCAGCGTTGCAAGTAAAGCTGTGCCACTTTATTCTTAGTAAAGCGTTTCTCATCTATTAAAGAGGTGATGTATCGTCTTGTCTTACCCTCATAACGACACTCAATTAATCGAGCTTGCCAAGTATCGGGTAGGTTTGGGTTTTTCTTTTGAGCTTGGGGAGAAACCGGCATTTGTATCAAGTAGTCCCCTTCACTAAAGGTTTTAATCACAGTGTAACGCAGATTATCTTTAGCCCGCATGAGCCAGTGGCTGTTTGGATGGGCTTGTTGCCAACTAATCAGTAAGTCTGCTGAGAAATAGGCTCTATCAAAGAGCGTAATGCTATTATCTTGAACATTTAGCTGATGGGCTAAGGTGATCTCTCCTTGACTCATATCTCCAAGGGTTGTGTCAATGATCTCATGCGTGTCAGTATTGATCAGGCATACCGAACGCATTTGGGGATAGGGCACCTCTTTAGTTCTGCCTTTGCTTGAACTAAAGTGCTGAAGGTTCTCATCAGTATAGGGTAGTGAGTATACGACACCGTCTACAGCTTGGACGCTAAGTCCCATAAAGTCTTGCTGCTGGGCTCGTGATTCTGTTTGGTAGTGAGCACTTAGTTGATGAAATAGCTGCTTTAGAGGTTCATGCCCGAGGCGTTGTCTTGCTTGTACAACCGCACTGGGTACACAGGCCTGTGAGTCTATATTAAGCCGCATCTGCTCTGTGATATACCAAATTGAACGGTTTCTATATAAGGCTGTGCCTATGACTAGCCAAACGACATGTTCAGCAGGTAGCTTCCGTCTTCTGATGCTTGCTTTGCCTGTATATTCTAAGGCCTGTTGTATCCACTCAGAGTCTATTAGTTCCCTGAATTGTTCTAGGGTTTCTGGGATCCTTTTATGCGTCTCATTAATAGCGTCTTGTAGTCTCATAGTAAAATAGCCCATCTACTTATTAGATGAGCTATTTTATTATTTTTTTCGCTTTTTTGCCTTAACTGACTGGCATTAATCCTTCGGGGTGCTCTTTTTTTGTCGCATATTTAATGATCTGACCAAGTTTTTAGGAAGCTTTGTACGCTTATTGGTGGTGCTGAGCGCTAAGTTTGCTACAATAGAGTGATAATTAGGGCTACAAACAGTAACATAAATTCTATCTAAATCTATTTATAATTACTTACTATGAATAGATTATTAAGCATAAAACAAGCAGCTAACCAGTTAGGCGTTTCCGTTTCAACCCTGCGAAGATGGGATGAGACAGGAGTGCTTGTAGCTCAAAGAACACCAAAAGGTCATCGTAGATACGACTTATCTAAAATAAACCCAAACCTGACTCGTAATAAGGTGGAACAACAACGCAAAACCATAGCTTATGCTCGTGTATCAAGTCATGACCAAAATCCAGACTTGCAGCGTCAAATTGAGATGCTTGAGCTGTACTGCTCTGCTCAAGGCTGGTCATTTGAAGTGATTAGCGATTTAGGCAGTGGTATGAACTATCATAAAAAAGGCTTAAAACGCCTGCTTGATGATATTTTAGACAACAAGATAGACAGGCTGGTGCTAACCCATAAAGATAGATTACTGCGTTTTGGGGCAGAACTTGTTTTTGCTTTGTGTGAAGCTCGTCAAGTCGAAGTGGTTATTATCAATCAGGGCGAGAACTTATCGTTTGAGGAAGAGTTAGCACAAGACGTACTTGAGATTATCACCGTGTTTTCAGCAAGACTTTACGGGTCACGTAGCAAGAAAAACAAAAAACTCATTGAAGCAGTTAAGGCGAGTTTAGAATGATACGAGGCCATGTTATTGAGCTTAATCCAAACAATAAGCAAGCAACTTATTTCGCTAAAGCTTGTGGTGTTGCTCGTCTTGCCTATAACTGGGCGTTAG
Organism: Psychrobacter sp. H7-1; assembly: GCF_904846585.1. Taxonomy (NCBI): domain Bacteria; kingdom Pseudomonadati; phylum Pseudomonadota; class Gammaproteobacteria; order Moraxellales; family Moraxellaceae; genus Psychrobacter; species Psychrobacter sp. H7-1. The sequence goes on along the minus strand of NZ_CAJHBH010000054.1, from coordinate 1,793 downwards.
CCGAGTGGCAACGACAGTATGCTCAAGATAAGGCCTATCGAGATGCTTGTCGCATTATTGGCATTGATATTGATGAAAGTAAGTTACTAAAGCCTAGCCAAGGCAAGTTACGCAAGCAATTAAACACCATTAAGCGTGATAAGTACCCGTTTATGCTTGAGGTAACGAAGTGCGCCCCACAGCTCGCTATTATGCAACTAGGTGATGCCTACAAACGATTCTTTAAAGGCGAGTCTAAATACCCTCAGTTTCGTAAAAAAGGTGTTAACGATAGGTTCAGTCTATCCAATGACCAGTTCGCTGTAAAAGGCAAGCAGATTCGCATACCAAATCTAGGTTGGGTTCGTATGCGTGAAGAGCTGCGTTTTGTCGGTAAAATGCTCTCAGCTAAAGTCTTTAGCAGAGGTGGGAGATGGTTTGTCTCTATTGCTGTTGAAATAGCGGATGTAAACCTTACCAAAAAGACAGGTAAACAAACTGGTATAGACTTAGGTATTGCCGACTTAATCACCTTGTCAGACGGTAGTAAAGTTAAAGCACCCAAGCCACTTAAGACGAAACTTAAAAAGCTTAAAAGGCTTAGTCGCCAATTAAGTCGTAAACAAAAAGGCAGTAACAATCGTGCTAAAGCGAAAGCCAAGCTATCACGATTGCACCTGCAAATTAGTAATATCCGTAAAGACGCTCTACATAAGCTTACTACTGGCTTGGTGAATGAGTATGATGTTATTGCAATTGAAAACCTAAACACCAAAGGCATGATGCAGAATCGTAAGCTCAGTCGAGCCATCAGCGATTTAGGCTTTTATGAGTTTAAGCGTCAGCTTGTTTATAAGGCTAATCAATACGGTAAAACCGTCAAAGAGTTAGATAGATGGTTTCCATCCTCTAAAACTTGCTCTAATTGCGGTCACTTGCTGACCAAAGACGAATTACCACTATCAGTTAGACGATGGCAGTGTCCGTCTTGTCAGCAGGCAAATGATAGAGATATCAATGCCAGTATCAATATATTGCAACATGCTGATAAAGTTTTAACCCATCGGTGATGGGTTAACAAAGCGGTGAGTTCCACCGTGTTAGCCTGTGGAGATGATATAAGACCTGCGTGTAATCACAATGGCAAACGTCTATGAAGCAGGAAGAAAATACTAAAACTACGTGAGTAGATTTAGATAAGTTTTTCGGAACGGCTTACTCTATGTTTATCACCGGTCGCCGTAAAGCCACCCACTTCAGGGGGTGGATATAAGGCGACACATACTGTCGTGATCAGTACTTAAAGTATTGCAAGTTAAAATTAACCTCGCCATACTAACCCTATGAAAACACTCAAGCTACGCATCAAAGACAAACATGCAAACCAGCTAAATAAACTAGCTGGGAGTGTTAACTATGCGTGGAACTATGTTAATGCGTTAAGCTTTGAGCATCTAAAACGTACCGGTAAGTTTTTTAGTGCTTATGATCTAAGTGAGTACACCAAAGGAAGCGGTGAGTATTTAGGATTACACAGTCAGACTTTACAAGCTATCAACGAAACTCATGCCAAATCTCGTAAGCAGTTTAAAAAAGCCAAACTTAATTGGCGAACCAACCGACCTGATGCCAAACGTAAAAGCCTAGGTTGGATACCTTTTAAAAAGTCTGCCATAAAGTATCTACATACAAGACAAACAGGTAAAAAAGCACTTAAATCAACCATACAGCTATCGCTCTGTAAAGGTCAAAAGCTTATCATAGACGTATTCGATAGCTACAATTTGTCTTTGTATCAAATCAATACGCTTGAG